>CAWUNT010000058.1:0-9270 GCA_963923405.1 uncultured bacterium
CCCGTCATCCTGAGGGCGAAGCCCGAAGGATCCTCTCTTGAAGAAAGGATTCTTCGGCCCGCCTTTGGCGGGCCTCAGAATGACGCGGCGGCGGTGCCGGAGAGCCAGGCGCCTTCGATGCGGGGACCACCAAAGGCGTCGCCGCAGATGCGGGCAGCCGGGGCGAATTCGAAAAATCTTTCGGACATTGGCTGCGCGGGAATGGCGTAGCGCCATTTTTTCAACTGCCACTTCGTCGCGTCGGCCGCGATCCTGGCCGCGATCCCATCATGCAGCCCTGCCGCGCGCAGCATCGTTCGCGCCACTTCTTCGGGGGAAGACTCGTAATGTTGCCGGCTGAATGACGGACTGGCGTGCAAAGTAACCGCGCCGGTAACCGGCGAGATGCCCTTGCCGTGATTGTCCGCGCCCCATGACAAGACTTGGCCATCAAATCGCCGACCGGCCGGAGGCGGAAAACACCGTTCCGCGTCGGCGGCATCAACGATCACCATCAACGCCAGGCATGGATCGAAAGAAAGTCGGTCCGCGATGCCTTGCAAACTGGTCGAAATCGCCGGATCCACGAACAGAGCCGGGGCCTGCGGCGCGGGAACTGTGACAATCAACGATCGCGCGTGCCATGCGCCCGAATTTTCCACTTCGATGGCCCACAAATCATTGGCGCGTTGCATTCGATGGACTTTGTGATCGACGAGGATGGATTGTGCTGGCAATGACGCCGTCAGATGTTTCGCGATTGCCGTCATGCCGCGCGGACAAAAGTACCGGGGATGCCCGTCTGAATCCGCAGAGTCAGGACCCGGAAAACCGTGGCTCCAGAGTTTGACGATGCCCGCGGACTCCCAGCCCGAAACGGCTTGCTCGAAAGTCCGGTCGCGCACGGTAAAAAATTGAGCACCGTGATCAAAGACTGCCTCACCGATGCGCCGCGTCGCCAGACGACCGCCGACTGCACGACCTTTGTCAAAGATCACGAAAGACTTTCCGGCGGAACGCAGGGCCGCTGCCGCGGCAAGCCCGCTGAGTCCCGCCCCGACAATGGCGACGTCATGGGTCATCTGGTAACATCCCGGAAGTTGCAAGTCTTAAGGAACGATTGTCCATGCAAACTTTTGATCTGTCGAGTCGCGTCTATGTCATCACCGGAGCCGGAGGCGGTATCGGTTCCACCCTCGCCACGCACTTGCATCAATGCGGCGCGAAACTCGTTCTGGGTGGGCGGGACCAGGACAAACTGGAAAACATCGCCGCGAAAACCGGAGGCTTCGCGCTGCCCCACGACGGATCTGATTTCGCCTCGGCAGAAAAACTGGTCGCTGCGGCCATCGAAAAATTCGGCCGGATCGACGGGGCAGTTTGCTGCTCTGGTTCCGTGATCCTGAAGCCCGCGCATCTGACCACCCAGCAAGAATACGAAGCCACGATGGCTGCCAATTCCGCGGCAGCATTTGGACTCGTGCGCGCCGCGACCAAACCCATGATGGAAAACGGCGGATCGATTGTTCTCATCGCCTCGGCGGCAAGCGTCGGCGGACTCGCGAATCATGAAGCCATCGCCGCCGGAAAAGGCGCTGTCATGGGGTTGACCCTCTCATCGGCAGCAACTTACGCGCGCTACAAGATCCGCGTCAACTGCATCGCCCCGGGCCTCGTCGAGACGCCTCTGACCGCGCGCATCACGGGTAACGAAACGTCCCTGAAAGCCTCTTTGGCGATGCATGCCCTTGGCCGCATTGGCAAGGCCGAGGACATCGCGGCCGCGGCGACATGGCTCCTGTCCGACGACAGTTCGTGGATGACAGGCAACACCATGAGCATCGACGGTGGACTCGCGAATTTGAGGGCACGCTGATGAGCCAAGCAACCCATGCAAAAAAAATCCTCGTGACTGGAGCCTCGGACGGAATCGGCAAAGTCACGGCGCGTGAACTCGCCGCGCGCGGGCACCATGTGGTCATTGTCGGACGGAATGCCACCAAAACGCAGAACGTGGCTACAGAACTGCGCGACGCGATCCGGTCCGGCAAAGGCGCGATTGACTTCATGATCGCCGACCTCGCGCGCCCGGCAGAAGTGAGAAACCTGGCGCGGCAATACACGGACAGGTTTGGACAACTCGACGTGCTCGTGAACAACGCCGGCGCCTTCTTTGCAGGTTTCAACACGACACCGGACGGGTTTGAGCAGACGTTTGCCCTGAACCACCTGAACTATTTTTACCTGACAGAACTCATGATGCCGCTGCTGGTCCAGTCCAACGCTGGCAGGATCGTCAATGTCGCCAGCGAAGCGCACCGGGGATGTGAACTGGATTTCGACAACCTTAACGGTGAGAAAGGCACCGCTGCCTATAATGGGTGGCGGGCGTACCAGAGGTCGAAACTCTCTAATATCCTGTTCACGAGAGAACTGGCCCGTCGTGTCGCTGGCACGCGCGTGACGGCGAATTCCCTGCATCCCGGGTTTGTTGCCAGCAAGTTCGGCCACAACAACGGTGGCGTCTGGGGTCCCCTGGTGAAATTCAGCCAGATGTTGTTCGCGATCAATGAGGATCGAGGAGCCGCGACCTCGATTTTCCTTGCGGATGACCCTTCCGTCGCGACCGTATCCGGAAAGTACTTCGACAAGTGCAAGGAACGCGTGCCCACAGCCGCGGCCTCCGATGACGCCGCCGCCCGAAAACTATGGGACGTCACCGACAAGTTACTGGATCGTTTTCGTGGCTGAGAGAGGATTCTTCGGGTTTCACCCTCAGAATGACGGGGGAGAGGATTCTTCGGGCTCCGCCCTCAGAATGACGGGGTGGGGAAAGCGTGGATGAGCATGCGCGCGGCCAGCGCGGCCTTCGCTGTCCACGCGAACGTGCGCAACCAATTCGTCCAGACGAGTCGCGAGATGACGCGCGCGTCATGACCGGCGGCAAGGGCTGCGTGACATGGAATGCTGAAGATCGCGGTGACGCCAAGGATGAACAGGGCGAGACCGACATTCGCGAAAACCATGTAACCATCCAACCGCGCGATCCCCTCCGGCGTGCCTAGCCAGATCATGAAGACCACGGCCAAAAAGGCTTCCGTGATCATTGGACCGCCGACGACCCACGAAGTCAGCCATTGGTGTCGCTCCGCGTACGAGGCAAATTCGTGACGCCCGACCTTGTTGAACAGTGGATAATGGACAATCTGCACAAAGACGATCACGCCGGTCATGTAGCAGGTCGCCGCGAAATTCAAGATCAACGCCGCGTGAATCCACTCTGGCGTCGCGAACGCAAGGATCAATTTTTCCGGCATAACGGAGCATATCCTTCACGATAAGTCTGGTATTTGAACTCAAATCCCGTCGAGACCAGCAACTGGTTCCGGATTCTCTTGTTGGCCTCGGGCAGGCCGGCAGGCGAAGCAACCGTTTCCCCATGCCGCCTCCAAACCACGCGAACCCGCGGCAATCCCATCTCCTGACGCAACCATGTCGTGATCTCATGCTGCGATGCCGGATCATGATCCGTCACGCAATAAAGACGACCAGGGTTGTCGATCATGGCAAGATGCAACAGGGCCCGCGCGCCATCCTCGACATGAACGCGGTTCGTCCACACGATCTCATCAACGATCACCGGATCCGGCGCGTTGCGCGCCATCAGGAGAGCCCTCTCGCGTCCGGGCCCGTAAATCCCGGAGAAGCGCGCCACCACAGATCCCCGCCGTGCCATTACCAGATCCTCACCTTCGAGGATCGCGCGCTGCGCGGGCTCGACCTGGCCGGCATCGATTTCATGAAACTCGTCCACCCATTGCCCTTCGTCCTCGGGATAAACGCCCGTGCTCGACACAAAGATGAATCTCTGTGCCGGAACAAGCGCGGCCAGAACGTTACCCACGCCATGGCGGTAAGCGTCGTGATACGCGTCCACCGACGCGGCGCCGGCCGACACGCAATAGATCACAACCTCGACGTTGGCGACTCCGGCAATCGTGGAAATGACATCGCGGACATCGGCTGGATCACGTACGTCCATCGCGTGCCAGTGAACCAGAGGCATCTCGCCTTGATCCTCTCGCGCGGGAGGCGAACGCCGCGTCGCGAAAACCTGATGCCCAGCCTCCGTCGCCAGCCGGCAGATCCATCCGCCCAGATATCCCGCGCCAATCACGAGGATCGCGGGCTTGTGCGCCGGCTTCATGTCAATCATGGCACCGGATCCTTCCGTACTGGCGGGGATTCAAGGCACGCGGCAACAGCCTTCTCCAGCAATGGCCGCGCGTCCATGCGCGCGCCCAGATGCGACAGGAAAATGAATACACCGCCCAGTTTCCGGTCGAGAAACAACAACTCCTTCGGGGGCGACGGAAGTTTCTCCTCGACGACCAGTTTCAGGCCCAGCGCCGTGCAACGCTTCGGCAGGTCGCTGGCACCCCAGTCGTAACTGCCTCCCGCATGGAAGGGTTCAATCACGGCCATGCACAGGTCAAGAAACGCCCGCGTCATGCCGGGACTCGCGCCATGCGGTAAAATCCCGACTGCTTGACCCGCTGACACAAGGCCCGGCTCATCCCCATCCAGAGCCGCACGCACCATGCGGGCATAGTTGCGCACAAATTCAGGAGGAAACCGGCGCACCGCGCCAAAATCCAGCAACACCAGCTGGTCGGGGACCGACTTTGGATCAGAACTTACGCGTACCCGGTAATTTCCAAAATGTGGATCGGTCTGGACCAGATTCCACGTGAAAAATTCCGCGAAAAAAAGCTCGAGAAAACTCTGCGCGAGAGCCGTCCGGCGTTCGCGCGACAGCGCCTTCACCCGTGGATGCTCGATCTCAAGACTGTCTTGCCAAGACGTTGCGAGAACCGTTGGCGTCGAGAATTCATCGATGACCTCTGGCACCACGAACCGGGCATCGCCCGCGACCAGGTTCGCGAATTCACGTGTCGATACCTTCTCCTGGACGTAATCCACTTCCCGCAACAACATCGACCGCACTTCATTGAAAATGAGACGGTCATCAATCTTCACAGGCAACGCCCCCGCAAGTCGCAGGATCGCGCGCAAGTTCCGCAAGTCACTCTCGATTGCCCTCGCCACGCCGGGATACTGGATCTTCAGGCAAATCTGCTGGCCTGTTGCCCGCACCACAGCGCGATGAACCTGCCCCAGGCTGGCGGCCGCCCATGGTTCCTCGTCGATATCAAGCCCCGCCATGCGATCCTTGCCAAGGCGTCGCGTCAGGGATTTCTCGATCACATCCCACTCGACCGGATCAGACTGTGCGTTCAATGTCCGCAGGACCGCGTTGACTTCAGGCGGAAAAAAATGCTCGCCAACCATGCCCAGCAATTGCCCGGCCTTCATCAGGCTGCCCTTCATCTCGCCCATCATGGACGCGAGGGCCTCGGCCTGTTGCAACACCGTGCGCGTACGCGCCATCGCCGCCAGACCTGTCTTGATTCCGAATCCGATCACACGAAGTGACCGTTCGACAGTACTGCCCGGAATGCGTTTGAGTTTCTTTTTCCCGGGATTGGATCGCGAATTCGCCATCAGGGATCAGACCCGGTCCCGGACTTGTCCCCGTATGGACAGTGCCGGCAACCACTTCCACAACAATAGCCGCGCTCAGCCAGATAACGCTCCGTGAAAACCATGAAGCCGGTCGCCGGGTCCGTATAGTAGTCCCGTCCGGCTTCCAGTTTTTGGCGCTGGCGCGTATCAGTCGCGGTTGTAGTGCTCATATCGTTCAGGCTCCGCCTGCCAGGGAGTGTACTCCCACTCCTCAGTCGGGGGAATTGTTAACGTGATTCCACAGATCACGGCAAGGGGCGGGATCAGGGCAACCCAGCTGTGGATCAGCCCCGCTGCCACAGGAAACACCGTGATGCCGATGAAAACACCGGCACCCACGCACCATGAAACCAACGAGGCGCGGCGGGCCAGGTAGACCACCATGTGGGCATAACGCATCTTTGGATCGATTTTCTTCGCGTCACTTCGCGGATTTTTTGCTGCCATTGGCGCCCTCTCCGGCCGAGCCCGGGTTCGGCCCGGCCACGTTTTTCACGACGATGGTGTTTTCCTGGCCCAGCAGGTTCCAACGCACGGCGGCGAACCCGCCAACGGCCAGACAAAAACAGAATGAATAAAAAATCCCATGCATGCTGTACCAGATCATCGGAGTGGCGATGATCGCGGTGACGGCCACGAACAGGACGGCCAGTACGTAGTTCACGAGGCCATAACGATCGGAATGATCGGATCCGCTCATGGGCATGACGAGGCTCACGATCAGCGCGAGGACCCCGACTCCGACGGCAAGGACATCCACCAGATCGAAAGCGATCAAGACATCCATCAAGGCGTTCAGGTACTTGTTCAGAAACGCGGGCATCCAGCACCTCCGTTCTGTGATTCGGCAATTCAAGTGGGGGCTGAAGGCGGAAAATATTGCCCACATATCGGGTGGTTCGGGCCTGCCCCCCGCGCGCAGGCGAATTTCCCCTTCCGGGCGTCCCGCGAGCCGTTATAAGATCTGGTAATTCCTGACAATAAGAGGAAAAAGATGCGAAATTCGACCCTGTCCCCGGCCGCGAAGCTCTTCAGCGCACTCCTGGTCGCCGCCAGTCTGACCCACGCCGGCATGGCTGCTGTGACGCCGGATCAGGACGAGTTGTCCGGCGACGACTCAATCTCGGAGATGTCGCCCGAGGATCAAGCCGAGACCGAAAAGGACTCCATGCTTCGCGCGGCGCGCCAGGTGCATCTGGGCCAGATTCGATTTGACGAAAATGCTTTTGATTTTGGACGCGTGAAGCGCGGAGAGAAACTTTCCCACCGGTTCACGTTCAAAAATGTCGGCAAAGGCCCCCTGAAAGTTCACGGAGTGCACGCGGCTTGTGGCTGCACAGCGGCAGAGGTCAACACCGACAAGGAATACGCCCCGCAGGAATCTGGCGCCATCGACGTCACGTTCGACACAATTGATTTCAACGGCAGCGTCACCAAGGCCGTGACCGTCATGACCAACGAGCGACATGTCCCCGACAGGACGCTGTCCATCCGGGCAACCGTCGTCAGCGAATTCGATGTCACTCCGCCTCTTGCTGATTTCGGCCCGGTCCTGTCCCAGGATGGCGGGACCCGGCAAATCATCATCAAGCCTCAGCCTGGCCAACGCCTCGGGGTCGAGAAGATCCGATTCAACGCCGATTCGCTCAACGTGACGTCCACGACAAAAGACGGGGCGTACGTGCTCACCATCGATCTCAAAAAAGATCTCGCTCCCGGGTTCCTCAAAGAAACCGTGTATGTAAAAAACAGCTCAAAATCACTTCCAGAACTGCGCATCCCTGTCAGGGCCACGGTCCGCGGCAGCATCGAGATTGAACCGCGTTATCTCGAGTTTGGCGCCATCTCGCCGGCGGACAAGAGCAGCCGTTCCATGACCGTCAGTGGCCTTCAGGAATTCGAGATCAAGAATGTCAGGATGGACTTGAACGTCAACGGGATCAAAATACCCGACACGGGGAGTCTCATGAAACTGAACACGGTCAGCACGGACAAGCAAAAAAAATTGATCGCGATCGACTTGCTCAACAAGACGGAAAAAGCCGGCAGCGTCCACGGGAAACTGTTCATTGAGACCACGGATCCCCGCCAAAAAGAGATTCCGGTCGACTTCTACGCGTTCTTCAGGTGATTCCCATGACCAACCATCCGGTTAACCAGAATCTCTTTATCGCGATCTACATCGTGTTCGGAATCATCTTCGTCGCGGCTACCATCATGCACTGGTTGAACAGCGCTGATGGGGCAATCGAATCAGTGCAAGGTGATCCGGTCGGCCAGCTCGCCAACCAGGGCGGTCTTGTTGCCACCGGTGATCAAGACCGGAAGGCACTCACCGACGAGGGGACGCGTTGACTCGACCCTGACCAGCCTGAAATGCTCTGTCCGGCCGTAGAACACGCCCGGACTTTTTTTGCTCTCGTACAAGAACAGGACTTCCCGCGTATTGCCGCATTCCGCCTCAGTCTGACGCATGGTGATCGCGTCCTGGAGGGCGTTGAGACGCGCGAGACGCTCGTCCATGACAGCCTCCGGCAGCTGACCCGGCATGCGCGCCGCCGCCGTGCCTTTGCGCGGTGAATACTTGAACGCGTAAATAAAGCTGTACTGCACTTCCTCAACCAGCTTCAGCGTGTCCTCGAACTCGGCATCCGTCTCACCCGGGAAACCGACAATCAAATCCGTCGAGATCGCCATGTCGGGCACCGCCTCGCGCAACCAGCGGATGCGTTCCCGGTATTCCTCGACCGTGACCTTGCGCCGCATCACTTCCAGGACGCGGTCGTTGCCGCTCTGCACCGGCAGGTGCATGTAACGTCCCATGCGCGGGTCATCCGCGAAGAGTTGCGCCAACGGACGCGTGAAATCATGCGGATTGCTGGTCGTGAATCGCAACCGCTGCAGGCCCGGTGTATTCGCAACCTGACGCAGCAGCTCCACGAACGGCCCGTCTTCCCCTGTCGCGAGATTTCCCTTCTCGACCAGATCGAGTCCGTACGAGTTCACGTTCTGGCCCAGCAACATGATCTCGCGCGCGCCACCCTCGACAAGACGCCGGGTCTCGGCGAGGATCTCGTCCGGCTGGCGCGAAATCTCGCGTCCGCGCGTGAACGGCACGATGCAGAATGTGCAGAAGTTGTTGCAACCCTGGATGATGTTCACAAAACGCGTGACTTCATTCTTGCCTGTCAGCGTCGGCGGAACGACTTGATCCTTGTGATCGTGATGACCGCGTTTCAATTCATCATCAGGCTTGTTGAATCCCGTCGCCATCGCCGCGCCGCCCCCGGCTGCCGACTTCTGGATCAGGGCCGGAAGTTCGTCGATCTTCCCTGGTCCCACCAGAACGTCGATCTGCGGGGCTTCCTTCAGGAGTTTCGCGCCCTCGGCCTGGGCGACGCATCCCGTGACCGCGATCTGCACACCGGGACGCTGCTTTTTCAGTTCGCGCAACATCCCGAGGCGGCTGATGACCTTGTGCTTGGCTTTTTCGCGGATATGACAGGTATTCAACAGGAATAAATCGGCTTCCTTCTCGTCCTCCGTCAAGACGTAGTCCATGCCCTGCAGCAGGCTCAGCATCTTCTCGCTGTCCGCCACATTCATCTGGCATCCCCAAGTCTCGACGTGGACTTTCCTGGTCATCTGCGATTTTTCTTCCTGGCGTTTTTGGCGGCCTTGCGCATTTTACGGAGTTTGTCGCGG
>CAWUNT010000059.1:0-9131 GCA_963923405.1 uncultured bacterium
CCCGGACTCGGGGCTCCAAATTTTTGACGTCAGCGTCAACGCACCGGGGTACCGCGACGCCAAAAAAATGGCGGGGTGCCGGATCGTTGGCGCACTTTTCGAGGGCGATTCTTGAGGCTAGGGGCGGGTCATGCCTGCTCAAAATTTACGCATGATAAACATAGTATTTGGACCAGATGTTCCAATGGGTTAGTCTCAAAGCCCAATTCTTGTGCGAGGTGCAGTTAGATATGCGTTCAAGATTCCCTGCGGTCAGCGTGTTGGCTTGCCTTTTGATCCTTGCGACCGGTTGCATGGAACAATACGACCCGCGTCGTTTTTGGAAGCAAACAAAAACCGAGCGCGAAATCGCTCATCGCCCGGTGCAGAAGTTGACGATGAAAGGCGAGCTGCCGCCTAAAGGCGCAGGCGTCGCGGAAGCCGATCCTGTTTTTGCCAAGTACGCGACACTTTGCTCGAGTTGCCACGCTGAGGATGGCAAAGGTAACGGCGCAGCTGCTGGCGGATTGAACCCGAAGCCGCGTAATTTCCACGACACAGCCTGGCAAGCCAAAGTGGACGACGCCCATATCTACGGTGTCATCGAAAAAGGCGGAGCGGCATACGGCCTCAGTGGCTCCATGCCCGCTTGGGGCGCAGTCCTCTCGAAAGACGAAATTGAAGGCCTCGTGAAGAAGATCAGGGCCTGGGGCAAGAAGTAAAAACCGGGCCCCTGACGATAATCTCAGTTGGTAACGGTCTGAGGTTGTAAGTCGAGGCCATCGAGAATCCATAAGCACCAGCTTGCAGAATCACGGCAAGCTGGTTTTTTTTCGGCTCGAACCCTGGCGTGATATCCCACGCCAGGACATCGCTGGATTCGCACACAGGGCCTACGACATCGTAGGTTACGGCGTTCTCTGTCGCGACAGAGGAAATTTCCGCCTCGACTTCAAAGAGGATCCCGTGCCGCGCGTCGTAAAGAGCCGGACGGATCAGCTCGGTCATCGAAGCGTCGACGACGATGAAACGATCCTTCACGCCGATTACGCGCGTCAGCAGTCCACCACTCTCCGCGACCACCCAGCGGCCTGGCTCGACAATGACGCGCAATTTTTTGACCGCGTCGACATCGGCGCCTTCCAGCGCCTTCCGTACGATGGCAGCGAAATGCTCGATCGCCGGTGGCTCGTTGTCGCCGTCGTAACGGACAGGAAAGCCACCGCCAAAGTCGATGAATTCAATGTCGTGGTGGCCTTTTTTGATCAATTTTCCGGCGAGTGCCACCAATTGACGCGCGGAATCCTCCCACGCGTCCAGATCACGGATCTGGCTCCCGATGTGTGTCGAGACCCCACAAAGTTTCACCACGCCAGGCTCCTGCGCGATACGATGCAGCAGTTTCTCAAGAGCCTGGGCCGGCAGACCGAACTTGTTTCGTTTTGTTCCAGTCGTGATTTTTGGATGCGTACGTGGATCGACATCGGGATTGAAGCGGAATCCAATTCGCGCGCGGCGCCCGGACTTTTTTGATAGCGCGATGATGTCTTCCAGCTCGAAAAGGCTCTCAACATTCATGGCAATGTCGTGCGAGATCGCGAATTCCAGTTCGTGCGCTTGTTTGCCGACACCTGAGAAAATCATGGTATCCGGTTTGAAGCCGGCATCCAGTCCAGCCATGAGTTCGCCCTTTGATACGGCGTCCATTCCCCAGGGCAGGTCTTCCCGGCCCGCGATCAGACGCAGGATTTCCGGGTTGTTGTTTGCCTTCGCGGCATAACAGGGGCGAAGGTTGATTCCTGTGAAGGCTTTCGCCATCCGCTCAAGTTGCCTGTTGATCACGTCGAGCGAATAAACATAGGTCGGCGTGCCGGCTTGGCGCGCGATTTCAGCCAGACGAACACCTTCGCAGTGAAGTCCGTCCGGCGTGCGATGAAATCCTTTCGCGGCTGACATCGCGGGTTGTCACTTGGATTCGTTTGTCGTGGACGTGGATGGTTCTGCCCGCGGCAGGTCGAGATTCCCGGTCTCAAATCCCGGGCGATGATCGGGGGTCAGAGATGAAGTGGAGGCCGGTTCACGGGCCTGACTCGCGACACCAAGTTCCGCCGGGATGGTTGCGACGCTGTCCGCGATGGTCTTCTTGTCCACGGCGGCCTCAATGGCGTCGGATTCCTTGCGGAGCTCCGTCTCAGCTTCCTGAATCACGCCATCCACCGTTGATTTTACTTCGTTGGCAGCCCGGCGGACTTGAACGAACATCTTGCCGGCGGAGCGGATGAAATCAGGCAGTTGCTTCGGCCCGACGAAGATCAGGGCAGCAATAACAATGACAATGATTTCCGATATTCCGAGTCCAAACATATGGCGGGGACTCTAGTAGAATTGTATGAATTGATAAACGGAAATCAGCCTGTCTGGAGGGATCCGAATGATCGTTGTAACGGGTGGCGCAGGCTTTATTGGAAGTGCCTTTGTATGGAAGCTCAACGAAGAAGGCCTCCATGACATCCTGGTAGCTGATGAGTTCGGGACCGGTCACAAATGGCGCAATTTGGCCAAGCGCCGAATCAGTTACGCCCTCCACAAGGACGAGTTGCTCAACTGGTTGAATACAAAGACCCGTTCTTCCGCCATCGAGGCCATTGTCCATATGGGCGCCTGTTCCGCGACCACCGAGAAGGACGTGGACTTTCTCGTCAAGAATAATTTCAATTATTCTGCTGAGTTATTTCAATTCGCGGCGCGGGAGAGGATTCCCTTCATATATGCCTCTTCGGCAGCCACCTATGGCATGGGGGAGCATGGTTACAGTGACGATCCCCAGATTATCCACAGGCTGCGTCCGATCAACCCATACGGGTACAGCAAACACATTTTCGACCAGTGGGTCCTGAAGCAACGGGAAAAGCCGCCGTTTTGGGCCGGACTGAAGTTCTTCAACGTCTACGGGCCGCAGGAATATCACAAGGGCGGCCAAGCCAGTGTGGTATTCCACGCCTTCCCGCAAGTTCGTGATCGCGGCACGCTGAAACTTTTCAAGTCTTACAAGGATGGCATCGCTCACGGCGACCAGCGCCGGGACTTCGTCTGGGTCAAGGATGTCGTGGATGTGATTCAGCATTTCCTCCGGGCACCCGAAGGGACCAAATCCGGGATTTACAATGTTGGCAGTGGGACCGCGCGGTCCTTCGCGGATCTTGGCCGGGCGGTATTTTCAGCGATTGGCAAGCCTGAGTCCAAATTCGAGTGGATCGACATGCCGGAAGATCTCAAAAACCAGTACCAGTATTTCACGGAAGCGAACCTCATTCGATTGCGCGAAGAAGGTGGTTACACGAAAGCATTCACTTCTCTTGAGGAAGGTGTCCGCGAGTACGTAACCCGTTACCTCGCCAACCAGGACCCCTTCCTTTGACGCGTTTCAACCGATTCCTTGAGCATGCCACGGCATGGCTGGTGGCTGTCGCGCTATCGCTGATGGCGAAAACCCTGCTGGCGGCCGCACTGACCCACCAAGTCAAAGGGCTTGAAGTCAACGGTGCGCGCCGCACCAACCTTGAATGGATTCGAGAATACATCGGGATCAAGTATCCGGCGGAATTGCCAGAGCCGGATCTTGCCCGCATCCGCCGGAAATTGATGACGGCAGATGTTTTTGTCGACGTCAAAGTTCGTTTCGACGAGGAGTCCGCGAACCTGGTCATTGACCTTGAGGAAAAGTGGACGACGATCCCCGTTGTACGCGGAGCCTACGGTGGTGGCACTCCCCTGCTTGTCCTCGGCGCATATGATACCCACGCGTTCGGGCGTCTCGTCACGGTCGGCGCGGAGACAAAGAAATACGGTGATTCACAGCCTGGATACACGTTGTGGGCGAAGTTGCCGCGCGCCGGACGTGGGAAGAGTTCTGCTGGCATCGAAATCTGGAAAGATAACCGGCGCCGCGATTACTACGATTCCCTCGGGAACCAGACAGGTTCCCTCACGTTTAACAGCAAATACATTCGCCTGTATCATCTTGTTCCCTTGCTCTCCGATGATGACCCGCTGGATCCGAGGATTTTCCAGGCGGGGGTCGAGGCGTTGTTCCGTCAGGACCGCAAGCCATCCGTTGATGGGAATCCGGACACGACTTTGAACCTGCCGTCCGGCTTTCATGACCCGGGTGGGTCTGGCGAGGCCTCAGAGCAGCGTATTCTTGGCAGTCTCGTCTTTGACAACATGGGAGTGGAGGATCAATTGCTGCAGGGGCAGCGCATCCTGATCAAGACCGGATACTCCCGCGGCAGCGGCGTTGAGGAGCCAGGCCTCTCCCGGTATTCCGAGGCGGAATTATTCTCGTTTCACAGGCCATTCGATTCCTGGAACCTGGCTATCCATGGATACGCGCAGAGCGCTGGCAGCCCCACCATTTCCAACGTGTTCCATCTTGGTGGTTTCGATTCCGTGCGTGGATTTCCCGACGGTATCCGATACGGGACTTTCGCCGCGTACGGGAATTTTGAACTCCGGCAGGAGGCTCTCGCCAACCGCTGGATGAAACTTGCGGGTGTTGTTTTCTCCGATGCTGGTATCGCGGGCAGGGATTTCGATGACGCGCGCCAGGACCTGTTCCGCTCGGTTGGGGGCGGAGTGCGCATCAGCATCCCGAAAGTCCACCGGCTAGTTTTCCGTCTCGACTATGCGTGGGGCCGCTCGAACCAGATCTCAACATCCGGAATATCACTCGGATTGAATCAGTTTTTCCAACCGTACAAACCGCTCTAGCCGTTCTACTCTGCTGGCGATCGTGAGGAGATCATGCAACGAAGAATCCCGCGTTCACATGGCGCCCCGTTTTTCGCTTGTTTGTTGACCACCCTGATTTCTGTTGTGTTTTCGACTGTGATTTCCCTGCCGGCGATGGCGGCCCCGGAGAACAAGTTCATTCCCGTTGCCGGAATATCCGGCGCCGCGCGATCGGCCATGCCTGCCCGCTTCGGACCTGAAGTAGCCATCCTTTATGGCTCGGACGTCGACGCGGTTGTGGGGGCCGGGATGGTCGCTGGAGTCGCGGATCCCTTCGCGGGTGAATACTACGCCGGCCCTGCCTTTGGTTTGTTTTACCTGGGATCCTTCTGGCTGGAGGGGGCAGCCCACTGGAAAAAAGGACAGGTGACCAGTTACCGGGCCACGGCAGCGGCCGGGCTCTTCGTCTTCCTCCCATTTGTGAGTCTCGGGTACGACAGGGAACGCGAAAGCGCATTCGTCGAGGGCGGATTGATGGTCAAGGTTCCTCGAAATTGATTGAAGCCAACGTTGGGCTCCTCTACCATCAACCGGGTGGAAATCCTTGAAGAAATATCCGACTGCTTGCCCGGTGCGAGCGATTTGCAGGCATGTGCCTCCAGGCCTGACGGGCGGAATTGCGCCGAGGATTTGCGCTTCGCGATCCTGGACCCTCTCCGCGAATTCATGGGCCGTTCGTCAAAACAAATCCGGGCAAATATCGTCATGGCCGCGCTGGACATGGCCTGCGCCGGAACTCCTCCGTCCGCGGAGCAACGGAAACTCGCCGGTTGCCTTGCCAAGGTGGTCGAGGCCCTTCATGCCGGTTCGTTGATCATCGATGACATTCAAGACGTCAGCGAGACGCGCCGGGGCTTGCCCGCGCTGCACGTCCAGATTGGCGCCCCCCTTGCGATCAACGCGGCCAACTGGCTTTACTTCTGGCCCGCGGCTTTGATCCGCCGGCAGAACCTGCCAGCCGGTATTGAGGTCGAGATCTATCGCCTCTATCACGACACGATGATCCGCGCGCACTACGGCCAAGCCCTTGACCTCGGGTTTGACATGACAAAGCTCACCCGTGAGCGAGCCCGGACCATTTCCCTTGCCGCAATCGAGATGAAGACGGGCGCCCTGATGGCAATGTGCACCGAGTTCGGGGCGATCGCCGCGGGCGCGGATGTGGAAATCCGCTCGCGACTAGCCGGTTTCGGGCAAACATTCGGCACCGTCCTGCAGATGTTCAATGATATCGGTGAACTGCGTGTGGCGCCTGCCGGGGCAACCCCGTCGCAGCCTTTTTCGCGGCCATCATGGGTGTGGGCCGTTGCCGCGGATGCCATGTCTGATGTTGAGTACGCGGAGTTTTGTGAACTCATGTCCGGATCAGGGGATCCCGAAGGCCATAAACCGTTGGCCGCGCACCCTGTTGTGGATGAGGCAACCCGACGCGCGCACGCGGAGATGCGTCAGTGCCTTGCGGGTGTGTCGGGACTTGCCAGCGACAGTCCTCCGGCTTTTGTGCAAGAGATCGCGCGGAAAGTGATGGAAGCCTATGCGTGACAAAAACAAGTCAGCCAGGATCGCGGTGATCGGAAGTGGATTTGGTGGCCTGGCGGCGGCGATCCGGTTGCAGACTGCCGGTCATGAGGTTGTCCTGTTTGAGAAACGGGACCAGCCCGGCGGCAGGGCCTATGTATACCGCGACCAGGGTTTCGTGTTCGATGCCGGTCCGACGGTTATCACCGCCCCCGATTGCCTGCGCGAGCTTTTCGAGGGCGCCGGCAAACGCATGGAAGACTACGTCGAGTTGATGCCGGTGACTCCGTTTTACCGGTTGTTCTGGGAAAACGGGTTTTCGTTCGATTATTGCAATGATCCTGAAAAAACTTTTGCCCAGATCAAGGCCAAGTCGCCCGGGGATGTTGAGGGCTACCGCGCTTTTTTGGATTATTCGAAGGAAGTTTTTGAAGAGGGTTACACCAAACTCGCTCATGTCCCGTTCCTGAACTGGTGGAGCATGATCCGCGTCGCGCCGCAGCTCGTTCGCCTGAGCGCCCACCGGTCCGTCTTCAAGACGGTCGCCCGTTTTATCAAGGACCGCGAACTTCGCCAGGCATTCAGTTTCCATACCCTGCTGGTCGGCGGCAATCCGTACAAGACATCCTCGATTTACACGCTGATCCATTACCTGGAACGCAACTGGGGCGTCTTTTTTCCGCGCGGCGGCACGGGCGCCCTCGTTTCGGCGATGGTCCGGTTGTTCGAGGATCTTGGTGGATCCGTCCGCCTGTCATCGCCGGTGGATGAAATCCAGACGCGTGACGGCCGCGTGACGGGAGTCCGCACCGCGTCGGGTGTATGGGCCTGCGACGCTGTAGTCTCGAATGCCGATGTTGTTCACAGTTACGATCATCTTTTGCGCGGGTCCAGCGAAGTGGCCGCGTCGCGACGGCGGATCCTGGCCCAGTCCCAGAGCATGTCCCTTTTCCTGATCTATTTTGGAACAAACCGTCAGTATCAACACCTTGCGCATCACAACATCCTCTTCGGCAAATCGTACCGTGGACTGCTGAAGAAGATTTTCGGCAAGGCAGACCGGATCCCGGATGATTTCTCGCTATACCTCCACGCGCCGACCCGTTCCGATCCGGGTATGGCCCCGGAGGGGTGTGAGGCGTTTTATGTGCTCTCCCCCGTGCCTCACATGGGCAACCTCAAGATCGACTGGGAGAAGGAAGGTCCCGCTTACGCGGAACGCATCCTCGAATACATCGAGAAACGGTACGCGCCAGATTTACGCAAACATATCGTTACCAAAAGGATTTTCACTCCCCGGGATTTCAAGACGGAACTCAACGCGCATCTCGGTGCCGCGTTCTCGACGGAGCCCGTCCTTTGGCAGAGCGCTTTTTTCCGTGCGCATAATCGCGACGATCATCTGGACGGAATGTATTTCACTGGCGCAGGGACCCATCCGGGCGCAGGCGTACCGGGTGTCGTCAATTCAGCCAAGGCCACGGCGACTCTACTGATCGAGGACCTGAAGGCCGGCCGCCTTCAAAGCCATGTCAGACCTGTGAACGATGTCAGTGATATCAGCGATGCAACCGCAACCGCGCAGCCCGGTTGAATTGAGTCCGGCAGAGGCGATTCGCCAAGGGTCAAAGAGCTTTGCCCTGGCGTCGATCTTCTTGCCCCGGTCTTGTCGCGAGGCGGCGTACCAGCTCTACCAATGGTGCCGCAATTGCGATGACGCCATCGACGAGGCACCCGACGCCGCGGCTGCGAAGGCTCGCCTGGCAGAACTCGAGGACTGTGCGGTGACACCCCGCCACTTGAGGGCGCCGGACTGGGTCGTTGAATGGCACCGGGCCGAGTTCATCGCGGGCTTGCGCATGGATGTCGAAAACCGTCGCTACTCCACGTTGGCGGACCTCGAAATATACTGTTTTCGCGTGGCGGGCGTGGTCGGACTCATGATGTGTCCATTGCTGGGCGCGGATCCGGTTCATGCGCCGCCACATGCCGCCGCACTCGGCACGGCGATGCAATTGACGAATATCGCGCGCGACATCCAGGCGGATGCCTTGATGGGTCGCATTTATGTTCCTGCGGAATTGTTGCCCGGGGTTGAACCCGCCTCATTGGCAGTGGAACCAGAACGGGCCCGCGCGGCTGTCAATGTCCTGCTGGCGCGGGCGGAAGTTCTTTACGAGGATGGCCTGCGAGGCATCGCCTGGTTGCCCTGGCGAGTCGCGCTGGCGATCGCGGCAGCCGGCAAAATTTATCAGCGGATCGGACACAAATTGTTGCGTGGGGCAGAAAAAAATCCCGTCGCGGCTTTCCGCCAGCGCACCGTTGTCTCCATGCCAGGTAAACTGTTCGCGTTGAGTGAGGCGGTCGCCTTGCTGGTCCGGATCAAGTCAGTTCACTGGATTGGAATCTTGACTGCTCGAGGGGTTGCTGCCGACCACGGACACAAGAAAACCAGCGACCGCGAACCACCACCAGGTTTCCTGGATCCCTTGCGTGATTCCGGGTCCGCCCTGAAATAACGCCGCGAGCGCGCCAAACACGGTGCCGAAAATGGCCCCTGCAACGGTCCAGATCACGATGTTTCCTGTCCTGGGTGGATTCGTCACAAGATTCTTCATTGGGATTCCTCCATGGATTTTCTGCGTTTGGCCGGGAGCCGGAACCACGGCACGCCCGGGTGTAAATGATGGGTGTGATGATACCCGAAATGCCAGCATGTCAGCAGCGACAGCCAGCCTGGAAAATTTGAGTCCCGCGCGTGGTGCCGGTCAAAAAACGCGTTTTTTTTGCCGGCCCTGTGCGGCAGCCATGTCCCGAAAATAAACAACTGGATGCCGCTCAAC
>CAWUNT010000060.1:0-9060 GCA_963923405.1 uncultured bacterium
CCGGAAACCGCCGTCGCGTTTGACTTCGAGGCCGACCAGGCGCCGGTGGTGTTTGAATTCGACTTCGACGCGGTTTTCGTTGCCGCTGAAGCCGCCGCGGGCAACATGGCCAAATCAACCAACAAGATCCTGTACAAGTTCCCGCCATCCTCGCGGGATCTGGCGCTTCTCGTCAAATCCAGCGTGACCCACGAGGATTTCGCGCGGGAATTCGCCGCGTTCCCGAAAAGAAAAAACCTGAAACGCTTCCGTTTGTTCGACGTATACGAAGGCGCCAACATGCCGGCCGGCATGAAAAGCATGGCTTATACCTTTGATTTCCAGTCACCCGACAGGACCTTGACCGACAACGAGGTTGAGCAAGAAGTTACCGCGCTCGTCGCATGGCTCGGCCAGCAACTGGAGGCAAAACAAAGATGAATGTCCGCATCATCCTCGCTTCCGTCACATTGCTTGGCGCATGTGTGACGGCGGAAACCGGCAAGTCCCCCGCCGTGACGGCATCCGTGTCGGCCTCCGTGACGGCATCGGCGCCGGCAGATCCCCTCTCAGCCGACGTTGTTGAACGCGACGCGCTGGCGCGCCTCGACGACATGGGACCGCAGGGAATCGCCATGAAGAATAACGCGAACCAACGCAAGGCCTTCATCGAGGACCTGCGTCGCACACGCGCCCTGGCGACAGAGGCCGTCAAGGCTGGTGTCGACCAGGACCCTGTGTTCACGCAGCGACTGGAAGCCCAGCGCGAGCATATCCTCGCGACCATGTATGTCGACTCCGTCTTGAAATCAAAAACGACCGAGGCGGCGCTGCGCAAGTACTTCAAAAACAACCGCGCGGCATTCGCGAAGCACCAGCGCAGCGCTTTCCACATCGTGACCAGGGAAGAATCTGCCGCGCGCGCCGCGATCGCCGCCTTGCAGGAACCGGGCGCGAACCTTGAAACCCTTGTCCAGGAATTCGGCCCGTCGGCGCCGGAAGGCGCGAAGAGTGGCGACTTGGGGACGTTCTCGCGGGGCCAGATGCTGAAGCCCCTCGAAGAGGCCGTATTCTCGACCAACGTCGGCCAGGTGTATCCCGAACCGGTCAAGACTGAGTTTGGCTGGCACGCGATACTCGTCACCGGCGACATCCCGCCAAAACCCGTGAAGTTCGAGGACGTGAGGGATGAGGTCGCGCAAAAGTATCGCAGTGAGATCCACCAGGAAATCGTCGCCAAGAGCATGATCCGTTGATCCGCGACAGGCTGCACCTGACGCTGGCAGCGGCGACCCTCGGGTGGGGCCTGGACGCTTTTGATTTCACCCTGTTCCTGTTCGCGATCCCGCAACTGACCGGGGCGTTCAACTTTGGAACCGGGTTTGCCGGTTTCATCCTGACTTGCACATTGATCTGCTCTGCCATCGGCGGCCTTGTTTTTGGCGTTCTCGCCGACAAGCATGGACGGGCGAAGATGCTGAACGTGACGATCCTTGTCTACTCGGTCGCGTCACTCGGCAGCGCGACCGCGCAAGACCAGTGGCAACTTCTTGCGTGGAGGTGTTTGCTGGGGCTGGGAATGGGGGGAGAATGGGCGACGGGCGCGACACTGGTCGCGGAAACCTGGCCGCAGGAGAAACGCAACAAGGCGCTCGCCTTGATGCAATCCGGATGGGCTCTTGGTTTCATCGCCTCGGCCCTGTTGTCACAACATGTCCTGCCCGAATGGGGCTGGCGCGCGTTGTTCGCGCTTGGCGCCCTTCCAGCACTCGTCACCTTCTGGATCCGCGCGAGGATCGATGAGCCGGACGAGTGGAAAGCCCATCATGCGCGCCACACCACCCGCCAACCCACGCACGGTCTCGCGTTTTTTGACTCCGTGACCCGTCAAATCGCGGAGTTGTTTGATCCGCGTTGGCGTCGTGCTTTCTTCGTGGCGACAGGCATGGTCGCGTGCGTCATGTTCGGCGTATGGGGGTTTTTCACCTGGTTGCCTTCGTTTCTCGCGACACCGGTTGAGAGGGGCGGCGCCGGCCTGACGTTCCTCAAATCGGTGAATTGGACCATTGCCCTCCAGACAGGCGCCTTCATCGGGTACGTATCTTTCGGATGGGTCGCAGACTGGCTGGGACGAAAAAGAGCCTACGCGCTCTATGTGCTCATGGCCGCCGCTCTTGCCCCGGTTTACGTCAGCGTCGCCAAGTCCGGGGGCAACCTGATCCTGATCGGCCCGCTGGTCGGCCTTTTCGGGCACGGACACTTCAGCGGTCTGGCTCCGATCCTTTCCGACCTGTTCCCGGTCCAGATCAGGGCCACAGCACAGAGCGTCATCTACAACACTGGTCGCGGCGTCAGTGCCAGCGCGCCATGGCTCATCGGGGCGATGGCTGAGCGTCACGGATTCACCGCGCCGCTGGTCACCGCTTCGGGTTTCTTCGTCGCGGCTGCCGTAGCCGTCTATTTCTTGCCTTCGCGGGTCACATCCCCGAGTTGACTGACTGGTAACTTTTCAACGCGCGATTGAAAAAGAGCAATGACGCGCCAAGAAAAACAACCGACGCGACACCCGCCAGGGCCGCCTGTGTCGCGTCAATGCGCTCGAACAGGAACCCAGCCGGCACGGCCGCCATCATCGACAGCGGGATGACGTAGAGCAGGATCCGCTCCACCACGCGCGGAAAAACATTGGTCGGGAAACGTCCTGTGCCAACAATCGACCAGAAGCCGTCTTCTCCCTGGATCATCCGTTCAGCGTAAAAAGACGGCGTCATGCAAAAGAGCGCGAGCGCGTAACGCACCGCCACACCGAGAACGGTCAGCGCAGCGAACAACAACCATATGGGCACGCTGGACACCTGCGCGGCGGAGGCGGGAGCCGTCGATGCGATGAACCACGCGGCGATGCCGATGTTGATAAACAGGTTCGGAAGGTTCGAAATGACGATCTCACTGGTGACCATCAGGCCAAGCAATGGATGCAAGGGCTTTTGCAGGACATAGTCCATGCGCCCGTTCCAGATGTATTCGGGCATGTTGAAAAGAGGCGAGATGAAAAAACAAATGAAAAACTGATGGCTCACACCGTTGATGGCGGTCAGCGCGAAAATCTGGTCTCGCGTCCAGCCATTGATGCTCCCGCCAGCCAGGCTGACCCCGAGACCCGCGCCCAGAAACGACGAGATCAGGAAAAACGTCTCGAACAGGAAGAAGAACAGAAGATTGCTGCGATAAGCCAGCATGACCCCCGTGCTGTTGGCCAGGGCCAGACGGTAGGCGCGCCAGAATTTTCTTTCTCGTGGCCGAGTTATGGAATTCATGGAGTTCATGGAATTCATGGAATTCATGGAATTCGAGGTCACGGATCTCATATGCCGATCGCCTCGAATTTACGGATTCCCCTGCGCCACATCAGGACCAGCAAAAGTGTTGTCACGGTCAAAACCAGGAATCCGCGGACAAGGTAGCCCGACAACGGATCTCCTGAGATCCGGCCGATGGCAACAAGATTTGGCAATCCCTGCATGTAAAACAGGGGCGTCCAGCTCAAGGCGTCAACGACACGGGCAGGCAAGAGGTCGATGGGATAAACAGCGCCGCTGAAGGCGAAAAAGATCGACATGAAGAGAAGCTCCGGCCCCCACGTCTGCGTCATGTCGAAAGCAAGCACGCCAAGAATCAACCGGACAACAAGATTGCAGGCCAGGCCAAGCATCAGGGACAGGGCATAGGCCCCGATCCAGGCCAGCGTGCCTTCACGTTGGGCCACGCTGACGAAGAACTCGCGCAACTGCGGAATGCCAGCGAAAATCAGCAGCAGAACAGGCCCGATCATGAACAGACGGGACAGGCTGTAGGCAAGTCCTTGCGCGACGGGTTGAATGAGAAACGGAAAGGGCCGGACGAGGGAAGCCGCGAGTTTTCCAGTCCGGATGTCCATGCTGAGCGTCCTCGACAATCCGGATTCCTCCAGCGTCATGTGGCTTGAAGCAACGATGAAATACACAACGATGCTGGCGGTGGAATACCCCGCAAGGGATCCGGCGCTGTTCCCACTGGACGCGGCGGCACGCCAATAAAAAAGAGTCCCCGCGAGGCCAAGGGCCTCAAACAACGCCACCTGGGCGAAGGCCAGCCGGTACCCGAGCTGGACCGAGAGTTGCTGCGCGAGCATCAACAATCCAGCCTTAAACACCGCGGGCATAGAGTTCCCCGAAAACGGTCTCGAGTTCCGCCTCACTGATCTTGATATCGACAATACCAGCCGCGTCGACAGCGCCGGTGATCGCCTTGATCCATTGCGCGACGGAGCGCGGCGTCACGAAAAACTGGACTGAGTGGATCCCGCCGTCTTTTGACGCGATGACCGGCGTGGCCGCCCCGTGATTTTTCGCCGCAGCGGCGACTTGCATCGCGATGGCCTCACTCGCGCAATGGATTTCCACTTCCCTTTGGCCGTGGATACGCTCGTCAACCTGGCTGAGAGGACCGTCATAGACGCACGTGCCCTTGTTGATCAGGATCACGCGCCGGCACAGCTCTTCAATGTCCTTCGTGTAGTGGGACGTCAGGATCACCGTGACACCGAGCGAGGCGTTGATTGCCTTCAGGAAATTCCGGATCCTGCGGGCGGCGACAAAATCGAGGCCGATGGTCGGTTCGTCAAGAAACAGCAGTTCCGGGCCGTGCAGCAGGGAAAGCGTCATCTCCATTTGCATGCGTTCACCGAGGGAAAGTTTGCGCACCGGCTTCCTGATCAGATCCTGGGCCTCGAAAAGCCCGAGCATCTGGTCGAGTCGATGCTGGAATTCGTGGTCGGGAACCCCGTAAATGGCCTGGGCGAGGCGAAATGAATCAATGGCCGGCAGGTCCGGGTTCAGCTGATTGCGCTGTCCCATCACCATCCCGATGCGTTCAAGATACCGGACTGGACGTTTCGACACGTTGAATTCGCCAAACGCGGTGGCGTGGCCCGCGGAAGGAGCGATCAATCCCGTCAGCATTTTCAGGATGGTCGTTTTTCCGGCACCGTTGGGCCCGAGCAGTCCAACAAACTCGCCGCGCGCCACAGCGAAAGAAACGGGTTTAACGGCCTCCACGGACACAGGGACCCTGTGAAACAAGGCCTTGATGGCACCCCGCAATCCGGGATCCTTATGGTACGTCACATAGGACTTGGTCAGGTTTTGAACATCAAGCAACAATTTCAGCGACCTCGCAAAAACGCACGACGAACCGGCAGTCGACTGTTGTCGCTTTCAATGGTACCTCAAGAAGACGCCATTTCTGTCATATTCGTACCGTCAGACGGAGCCATTTGAACTTGCCTTTCCAAATGCCCCTCATCGTGTCGCAAATTCTCGCCGCGCTGCTCGCGGTCGCCGTCACAGCGGGGCTTTGCGGCCATGGATTGTCTGGCAGCCGGTTGATCGCGAAATGGACCGGGATGCGTGGGCAACTGGACCACATCGCGTTGACCTATGTCACACTCATGGTCACATGCGCCTTCCTTGCGCTCCGGACGTGGTTTGACGCGCCATGGATCGAGTGGGCCGTGTTGGCAGGACTCCTCACGGGCATCCGGTCGTTCAAGGAGTCGCTACCGCGGGTGAATTTCACGAAATGGCACTGGCTCGCGTGGGCTGCCGCCGGAGTCATGGTTGTTGACATACTTTACGCCGCGCTGCCCCTGTACCGTTATGACCAGTGGACTTATCACTTGCTCGTTGCCAAGTGGATCAGCCTCGATGGCACCCTCACGCCACCCGTGACCTACGATCACATTTTCTTCACGGGAAATTACGAGTTTCTTGGGCTGCTGGCGCGTGCCGTCTCGTCCAGTGATACTTTCCAGCAGGGCTTCCAGAACTGCCTGAGCCTGTTGCTGGTGGCCGCCCCCGCCATGATGATGTTCTTGCCGGCCGGGAACCTGTCGCGCGAAACTTCGACACGGCAGGGACATGGCCTCCTTGGTGCCGTCATGACGGGTTATGCCCTGCTGATCATTTTCAACAGCGGCGATCACGAGGCCTTGATCAACAGCAAGCCCGACTATGTCCTGATGATGTCATCGATGACGATCCTCGCGTTTGCCTTGGGTGGTCCTCGCCTTGTGAATCCATTCCTTGTCGGATTTCTGCTGACCGCGGGAATTGGATTCAAGATCACATGGCTGCATTTCGCGGCCTGCGCACCGGTCATTGCCTGGCGCTGTCTGTCGCATGAAACAGGGAACGTCGCGACACGGACGCGCAACGTGAGAATGCTCGTCACCGGCGCGGTGGCGGCGTTTCCATGCATGCTGCCATGGGCGGTAAAAAACTGGCAATTCTTCGGAAATCCCCTGCATCCGGCCCAATCCCCGATCTGGAAAAGTTCCATGTGGGACGAGTCCTTCGAATCCTACTGGAAAACGGTGGCGGCCAAACCGTCCGGGCTTCGCGAGTTCCTGACGAATGGCCTCGACGTCATCAGGAGGCTGCCGGAACGTTGGGGCATGATCGCCATCACGCTTCTGGTCATTTTGCTGCTGACGCGAAAGATGACGCCCGGGGCCTCTGGAAAACCGGATCACGCGCGGATCCCCCGCCCGGGCTGGCTCGCTCTCGCTGCCTGCCTCGCGATCTACGTGTCGGCCTGGGGGATCTTCTACAACGCGTCCATCTTCAACCGGTTTGTCGCGCCCGCATTCGCATTTCCCCTGATACTGACCTGGTGGACGATCCGTTCGGTTCCCTCACGGTCTTACTGGACCGTAGCCGCCTGTCTGTTGATTCCTGTCGCGGCCAACGCTCAACTCGAGGTGTCGATTCCGCGCATCGCGCGCAGCGCGTTCATGTCATGGCGCGATTACGCGAACGGCCCAAAAGGCCCGATGGAAAAAGTGCCGGATTTGCTGGACATTGGAAAAGACCGCGCGGAAAGATTTCCCGGGAGTCCATTCACACGGGCGACGCTGTTCAGCGATTATCCGTTCAATTACTACGGACCATCCGCGTTCTGGATCGCGGCGGATGTCGTCACCGCCTGGCAAATGCGCCAGGCAGGCGTGGATCCTGATACTGGCGACGGAATGGAGTTCCTGCGCAAGATGGACATCCGGTATGTCTGGGTCGTTCACCCGGACAAGATGGACAAATTTCCGGCGGCGATTCGCGACACGTTACCACGCTTGCGCGTGATGCGAAGCCGCATCGGCACCCTGTATACGCGCGATTAGAGTTTCCACTCAAACGCGGACTTCAGCCATGTCAGCTCGATGCCATCCGGGGTGGACGGGGTCTTCAAGATCAAGCGCCGGCGCCCCATCAGGACAATCTTGTAGTTCTCGTCAACGGTCGCCACGCAATCTCTCGGAAACGGCACGTCCAATGCTGGCTGGCATTCGTAAACCGTGCCTTTATCCGACTTGCTCTCCCCGTTCACGAAACCGATTGCCCGGAAAGAATCCTTCTTCCCCTCGATCCGGCTGACTGCCATCCATGTCTTGTCCGGGTCAAATCCAGCATATCGCCAGTTGCCTGTTTCCGCCGGTGATGTCGCGACGCTGGTGACCTCTTCGCGGGTTTCGCGATTTTCAGGAAGTTCCGGGATTTCGGTAATCGAGCGATGGACGTAGGTGGCCTCCGCGCGGGGATCGCACATGACGTTCTGCCAGGTGTTCAACTTCATTTCGACTTCTTTGCCGTATCCGCGACAATCCCTGCGGCCGCTCTTCAGCGCGTTTAGCGTCGCCCATACGCCCCATCGATCGTCGGTCGTAAAAACTTCCGGCGGGAAATTCTGCCCGTTCATGACGGATGGCGGTTGATCCACATCCCAGTCAGACAGTCCTTTGTTCCGGTATGTATCGCCGAGCCCGAGCAGGTGTCCGTATTCATGGACTATCGTGAAGTAATTGTAGATGTCGGACGGATTGCCACGATTCTCGGGCCCGATATTCAAGAAACGGGTGATTGCGCTGGCACCCGACGTGCAGACATAACCGGGGCGCGAACAGTAATCGCGCCTGAAGTCGCCGGAGTTACGCCAGATTCGCGCGCTGAAACCAGATTGGCTCGTCGGACACTCTGTTTCCTGGACTGTGAAAACCAGCTCGATATCCCGTCGCAAGGGCCAGTCAGGATGACCCTTGAGCAAGCTGTTCCAGGAGTTCGCCGCGCGCGACAGCATGTCCTTGAACCTGGTCTCGGCGTCGTTTCTTTCCTCCGCCGGGAAACCGATCAAGGCCAGGCACACCGGAATCTTTCCGTTTTTTTCCTCAATGTCCTTGAGCAGGGAATATCTGGCGTCGCCTATCGCAAATCGAAGGTCTGACGAAGTTTCAAGGGAGCGCACCTTGCAGGCGAAAACGCAACCCGCGACCAATACGACAGCGATCATCCGATGGAACGTCATGAAAACGACCTCCGGAATCATCGTAACTGAAAAAAAGAAAAAACTGGAGCCGCTGACCAGACTTGAACTGGTGACCTGCTGATTACGAATCAGCTGCTCTACCGACTGAGCTACAGCGGCGTTGGAGGCAAGAGCAAACGGACCCTGAATATGGCCCTTCAGGGGAATTTAGTCAATCAAGAGCTTTCGTGGTCAGGGCCAACGCGTGGATTTCACGGCGCATCCAGGACCCAAGGGCCTTGTAGACGGCCTGGTGTTGTTCGACCAGACTGAGCCCCTTGAAGGCAGCGGATTGAATGGTGACTTGCCAGTGGTCACCCCCGCCAGTCATGTCCGTGGCCTTGACCTTGGCGTCCGGAAAGGCCTCGATCAGTCGCTGTTCAATCTGGGTGGCGTTCATCATGTGGCAGACTCCAAGGCGAAAACCGGGTAAAACTGTTCGCAATTCGAGGCCCGTAAGTAACACCAGGAAAAGGCCAGATGGCAACCCCGAAACGTGCATCAAATTTGAACAGGGAACCCCGCGTCCTGTACCTGGCCACCCAGAACGAGCACAAGGTCGAGGAATTTCAGGACATGCTGGGTCCGGAATGGGACGTCAGGTCGGCCGCCCGGCTGGAAGTCGAATCTGGCGAGAAAATTTCCTGGGATGAGACCGGGGACACTTTTGAGGCCAACGCCCGGATC
>CAWUNT010000061.1:0-9054 GCA_963923405.1 uncultured bacterium
GGCAGCGTCAGATGTGTATAAGAGACAGGGATCGGGTTGCGCGTATTGAAGTCGAGGTGTTCCAGTTCACTGCCCAGCGCAAACTTGACGCAGTCCTTGCGAGAGACTGTTTTCGCCGTTGTGTCAGAGAGGTCGGTCTCGGGGATGATGTGGACCTTTCCTGCCTGCAATGCCGCGACCGCCGCCCGGTCGTCACGGAGGAACTGGATGGTCACGGCCTCGGTGGTCGCCTTTCCGGCAGCGAATCCCTTGTTGGCCTCGAGTGTCACGGGCGCGCGGTTGGATTTCGGGAACCAGGGTCCGCTGTAAAGTCCTGGTTTCAGTGGATCCGTCACGTAGTTGGACGCCTGCAGGTAATCCTTGTAATTGCCCTCGCTTGCCGCCCAGATTGCGGTCTCCAGATGCGCGGGAACCGGGCGCATGCGCGAAGCGAACCAGAAATCTCCGCGGGATTCCTTGAGGCGCACGGTGAATCGTTTCGCGTTTTTGGGGTCGACATTGAATTCCGCGATTGCCCGTGCCGCGTTTCCGGAGTCAGTTGTTGGTGGCATTGCCGAGGCGATGTCGAAAGCCAGCTTGAAATCTTGAGCCGTCAACGGTGTTCCGTCCGCCCATGTGGCGCCGGCAGGAATCTCGAAGTCAACGTTGATGCCCCGTCGGGAACCTTTCGAGCCATCCCCCATGTCAGCGCGCAAAAGTCCGTTCGATGTTGATGGCATGTTCGCGCAGAGTTGGCATTGCCACGACCAGTCACGGTCCAGTGTGACGAGAGTCCCGTGAACGAGGTTGCGCAACCAGGCTTCCTTCCGGTTGGCGTCGGCAAGGGGGTGCAGGACGACGGACCAGGAGGCCGGGGCGACCGTCGTGGCGATCACCAGGGAGGATGAATTTCGCGTCCCCGGGGCAGGAGACAGAGGCGGTGACTGGGCCGGGGCGGTAGCTCCTGTCACGAGTACGATCCACGGCAACAACAACCGTATCGCCCTGAACTGTCGTGTCAAACGGCTCACTTTTTCGTTTCCCTAAATTTGATTTCTCGCTCGTTGGATCATAGCCGTTCCAGCCGGCCCCGGCCAGTCCGTGTCGTGAGGACCGGCCCCGCGTCAAGGCCGGGGCTCACATGCCGGTCGCAAGTGCCGATAACTCCAACATGAATCAGACACCAAAACTGCAAAGTGTCACTGGCCTGGCGGGAAGGTTCCGGCGCCCCGGAATCAGCCGCGGCCGCAGTCTCGCCTATGTGGTCGCCGCGGTGATCATCGCCTCGGCCTCAGGTTCAGGTTCTCTCGGTGACTACCTCAGGACCAGGATCGAATTACCGCTCCTCTATCGCGTCAGGGAGATGGCAGGCGCGGGTGCCACGGTCTCGCCAAAAATGAAAATGATTTTCTTCGATGACGCGGCCCTCGCATGGCTTGGGGCCGCGGAACCCTCTCTCGCGCAGTGGACACCAGTCCTTGACGCTGTCGCGTCCAGAAAACCTTCAGCCATTGTCATCAACAAGGTCTTCGGCGCTTTGCCCCCAGGCGCTTCCAATGACGACGCGCGTCATTTCGTGCGGGAACTTCGGGAAATCCAGGATCGTTTCAATGTCCCGCTGATCGCTGGCGCGTATTTCCAGTCTGCCGACAATCCGTTCCGGGAAAAATTGTCGCCAGGGTCAACGCGCTCGATTTCCCCTGCCTCCTGGGGACTCGATCCGGGAATTCCAGTTGAGTCGCAGATCGGGGCTCTCGGTTTTCCGGCCAGCGACCATTCCAGCGATTTCCTGTACGGCCCTCATCGCGCGTTGGTTGCCGCGTTCTCCGGAATCGGCGCCGTCAATTACCAGCCCAACATGATGGTGCCTCTGGTCTTGCGCGGGCGCGACAATGCCCTTGTTCCACACCTGGCAGTCGCGGGTTTCGTCAACCGCTCGCCGGGCAACGGGTTCCTGCTGGTCAATGGATCACGGGCCCCGGTCAACGGGCGTGGCGAGATATTGCCCGACATCGTGGCCCGCGCGCGACTTGCCCGCGTCGCGATTTCCATGAAGCATTTCCTCGATCCTGCCTCTCGTGGCCCCGCCGCGGCGGCATCCATCCAGCCGGGAGATGTTGTCTTCGTGGGCAACACGAGCAGCGCCGATCGCTCGGACTCCTCCTTGCCAACGCCTCTGGGTGAGATGCCCGCGTCGTTCGTGGTGGCTTCACTGGTGAACAATTTTGCCAACGGTGTCTATCTGCGCGAGGCTCCTGGATCCTTTGTCTGGTGGCTGGGTGGCGCGATTGCTGGTTTTGCCGCGACGTCAATGCTGCCGGTCGCCGGAGGCATTCCGGCGCTCATGTTCGTTGCCTGCGCGTGGATATTCGCGGCGCTCGCGTTGTTCGTCTCTGGCGGGATCGCGATCCCGTGGCTTGCACCACTGACGGCAGCGGGCGTCTCGGGGATCCTCGTTCTCAGTCGCAAGACATCAGTCTTCCGGGCGAACGCGATCAAGGTCGTCTCCGCCCTTGATGGTCGCGTGACGCGCGAATCCATGGATTCCCTTGTGCGACACCCGGAACGCATGGCGCTGGAGTGCCGTGAAGTTCCCGTCAGCGTGATGTTTGTCGATATCGCTGGTTTTTCGTTGTTCGCCGAACGTCGCGGAGCCCAGGAGGTTTTTGATTACCTTCGTGATGTGCTCTCTGACGCGTCACGCCTGGTCCTGGAACACAAGGGTGTCATCGACAAGAGCCTGGGCGACGGGTTGCTTGCCTATTTCGGCCAGGACCTGGGATCGACCACGGATCAAATGGATCATGCTGTCCGGGCCTTCGAGTGCGCGGACCGGATCCAGCGCGCGCACTTGATAAGGAACCAGAAGGCGTTGGCGGAAGGTCTCCCCGTGTTGCCCTTGCGGATTGGCGTCAATTCCGCCACGTGCTTGCTGGGCGACCTCGGCACCGAGCAGCGGATGGATGTGACCATCGTCGGGGGCGGTGTGAATTTCGCAAAAAGACTGGAAGACGCGTGTGATCCCGGGACGATACTTGTCAGTTCCACGACATTCGCCCTCGCGACTCCGGATGGTCGCAGGTCGAAGTTTGTCCGGAAGTTCGTCAGGGTCAAGCACATGAACGCCCTTGTTGAGGCGTTTGAATACGATCCGCTGGCGTCCGAGCCGCAACTCAAAGTCCGCCTTGTGGAAGCCTTCCGGAAAACCATCGCGGTGGACCGGGTCGATCGTCGTTGGATGGTCCCGGATGGAAAGACCGTATCCCTGAAGACTGAACTTGGATCATGTGAACTGATAAACTTCTCAGGTCGTGGTTTCGCGGCGCGCCTTCCCGCGTTGTTCGCGCGAGGTTCCCGGATCCTGTTTGAGGTGGACGATAATCGCCTCAGCCATGAACTGGCCGCGAGCGGTATCCGGACCATCGAGGCCGAAGTCCGGTGGAGCCATGATTCAGGCGGTCGGATCGTTCACGGATTCAGCATCCATGGTTTTTCCGAGGATCAGGCGGCGGCCTTCAACAAGGCCCTGATGGAGTTCTGTTACGCGGACGATGAATTCAAGTTGCCCCGCATCGGGTGAGGCAAGGGAGGCTGGATCCATGAGAAAAGGAATCTTCAAGGTCGCTTTTGTCGTAGCCCAGTTGGCCGCGGCTGTTCCGGCGTCGGCCGAGGTTGCTGCCGGGCCTTTGCTGCTCGACTGGGGCGAGTTGATGCACGGCCGCGCAGTGACGCCGGAGCTGCGTCCGGAAACGCCGGTCGAGTTCGAGGTCCTGCCGGAGCGTACGGAGAGACTTTCCGCTGAATTGCGCGCGGATCCCGATCTGGCTCGAATCGCCGTCCGCCGTGCCATCGAGAGACCAGCTGTTTTCGATCAGGGCGTTTACGGCAAGATGGGGTCCTCGACAGTTTACATGGCGCCTTCCGAACGTGTCGGTTCCAGTGACCGTCTTTACTGGACGATGGTGCGCGTGTTGTCGGAGAAATACGGTTGCTTCATTGTCGAGAAGAAACGCCAGGACGAGCGTTTCCAGTTTCGCTGCCGCGACGGGCGCAGGGTCGTCATGCATCGCAAGATCGACCGGAAAGTCGCGCACTTCTGGGGGCGTCAGTACTCCGCCAATGGCGAGGAAGTCAAAGTCAAGCCAGGATCAACGGGCAAGAAAGCCTTCGCGCGCATGATCTCTGATCGTCGCGAGCTGGGCTCCGGTTCGTGGCGCGACTCATATTGAATTCAGTTCTTGCCGTTCGTCCGCATTTGCTTGCGATATTCCGCTGGTGACTGGCGCTCGCTGGCCGGCAGGCTCCAGATGCCTTTGGCGGACGCCTTGGCGCGGCCCTCGGCCTTGATGTAGGCGCCCTGGTCGATCCGCTTGACCGGACCCCGGTAGGCTTCCGCCATTCCTTCCTCGACCAGTGTCATGTTGAGGTTCTTGCCGCCATTCCAGATGACGACGACGGGCCGGTTGTATGCATCCAGGTCCACTTGTTCCAACTCCACGGTCTTGCCCGCGATCTGGCCGTTGACGAAATCGCGCGCCGCGTCGCCCATGGGTTGTCCCTTGCTCTTCTTGTGGCGGTTGGCGCGCTCCGGGGCATCGACACCGGCGAGGCGCACGTTCATCCACATGTGGCCCGTCTCCGTGACGATGCGGCATGTGTCGCCGTCGTGGCAATCCTTCACGGATGCCTGCATGCGTTCACCGGATTTCGCGTTGGAAGTCGATTCATTGATGGATTCACTTTTCGCGTCAGCCGCGGAAACGGTGCGCGCGTTGGACCATTGGATGAGCATCGTGACGCAAATGGCCGCGATCACCGCGGCGACAGAATCGCTTCGCTTGAGGCGTGGCATCCTTACTCCCTTCGCAAAATGGCCCGGACGGGGCTGGCATCAAATCCCTGCAGCTTCAACGGCAGCGCGATCAGTTCATAAGCGCCTGCCTCGACATCCATCAAGTCCAGTCCCTCGAGGTTTCTCATGTCATAACGGCCAAACACCTGATGGGCGGGAAGGTCCTTCGAGTCAAAGGGATCGACCGAATTGGTGTCAATTCCAGCCAGAAGCACTCCCGCCTTGCCCATGGCCTCGACCGCGCCCGGTGAGAACGACGCGAATTCTGTCTCGAATTGGCTGCCCTCACGGCGCAACCTGGTCCTGAACAAGAGGCGTTTTGCCCCGGCTTTTATCGCCGGTTCGCAGTGCTCGCGCGTTATTTGAGAGCAGCCGCGCGCATCCACCACGACGCATGGCCCGATGAAAGGCTCCAGTTCGACCCGATCCATGGTCGGCGCGCCCTTCGTGTAATGGCTGGGGGCATCGGCGTGGGCGCCGATGTGGACGGTGGTCGTCAAAGTGGACAGGTCTATATTGGAACCGTCCTGCAGCCGTGTCACCCACCTGCGAGAAAGAGGGGTATCCCCGGGCCATACTGGAGTCGACTCGCTCAGCACTGGCGAGATGTCGATGATACGCATCAAATATCTCCGCGAATTCCCGTCCTGCGCATGATCTCGCGAACGGCTCCCTCAAACGCCTCCGTGAGGTCCCGTTCACTGACACCACAGAGCTCGCGTTTCCACAGGCGCCACTGGCCGTTGATCATGACGTGCTCAACGCCGCTGGCTCCCGCGGAGTAAATCAAATTCCGGACGTCATCGAAAGCCGGGCGCATGGAAATGTCATCCCGGACAAATACGATGTCCGCGAGTGACCCGGCGGCCAGACTCCCGATCCTGCCCGACATGCCGAGCGCGCGTGCCGGGACACTGGTGACGCTCGCAAGAAGCGCCCGCGGATCAAAAGTTTCGTCCGTGATCTTGCGATCACGCGCGAGGAGTCCAAGCCACTTGCAGTCATTCAACAAGTCAGCGCCATCGTTGCTGGCAGCGCAGTCCGTCGCGGTTGCCCAGTTGACGCCAGTGGCGGCGATGTTCTCGAGTGGCGCCAGATGCTCGTAGATGATCTGGGAAGCCGGGCAGATGACCGCCGTCGCTCCGCTGGCCCGGACTTCCGCGTAATCGGCCTCCCGCGCTGAGACCATGTGGACGGCGAGCGTCCTGTCCCACAGCGCCTCACACGCGAAGGCTTTTTGCACGGGCGTCATGCTGTCTTGTTGCCTGACGCGATGCAATTCGCCAGTCGTCTGGCTGAGGTGCATGTGCAAGGTCAAATTCCGTTGTTTGGCGAACTGGGCAGCCTCGCGCAGCATCTTGCCGGAAACGGTATCTGCCGCGTGCGGCGCGATGACCGGGTGGACGAGGTCACTGAATGGCCAGGTGTCGATCGTCTCACGCGCTCGTGTCCACGACTCCCAGCCGGGAAAGGCGCCACCGAGGTCGGCGATGGTCTCTCCGATGAAACCACGCATTCCGAGGCGTTCGAGGGCCCGGCCGACGCCCGCGATCATGTAGTAATGATCAGCGACGCAAGTGACGCCCGCGCGCAGGCTCGTGATCAGATAGGACCAGGAAAGTGGCTCCAGGAGTTCCGGCGTCAGGGCTTTCTCGGCCGGGAACAGAAATGTCTCGATCATGTTGGTCCTGCCATGGCCGAGACCCCGGAAGAAACCCATGGCGGCATGCGTGTGCGCGTTGATCAGGCCCGGGATCGCCATGAATCCGGTCCCGTCAATGACGTGTTCGGCCTGGACCGCAGGCCGGCGACGTTCCTTTGCATTTTCAGCGACAGTCTCAATAACCGCCTCAATGCGGTTGCCGGAAATCAAGATATCCGCGTGAATCGCGTTCGAGGCGCCTGTCGTGATAACACGCAGGCCACGGATCAACGTCCGCGCAGCCGTGGTCCCAGTGTCCGGTGCCGCGGATTGTTTCATGTTCACGTTCATCAGTTCGTCCGTCGCTGATCGTTTTTTACTGGTTCGCGGCCGCGCAGGCCGCGCGCAATCTCCGTCCCATCGCGCCATCCAGCAAATCTTTCGCGATCTGGCGCTGCTCGTCGAGGATATCACCAAGGATCTGCCGCGTGGTCAGTGGATTTGCCAGGACCACCCGGAACACGGTGCAGGGATGGTTGCCATGTTGGGGTAAATCGAATCGTGTTCGCGAGACGAAAGTCTTTCCCCGGGCACGTTCGGTCTTCTGGACCTGCTCCGTCAAGTCACTCAGGACATCATTGATCCTCGCAGCAGTTTGCGCGGAGGCTGATTTCAGGGATTCCCGCGCCCACGCGGGCACATAACGGTACGTCAGCAGGTTCAGTTCCGGTTCGGTCGTGAGCTCGAAATCTTCTGAGGCCTGGATCATCTTGGCGAATTGACCGGCCTTGCCGATGCCGAGGTCGATCAGCATTTCGTATCCCTTGCGGCCAAGGACGTGCAGCCCCGAATGTACCAGCATCGCCATGCCAGGGCGCGATCCCTCAAGGGTATGTTTGCCAAGATCGCGCGATCCCTTGCGGATGATGTACTGCGCCGTCTGTTCCACCGAATCGAGCGCCAATGGATCTTTGAACAACGTCATTCCGGCGCCGACGGGGACATAGAGTTGCTTGTGCGCGTCGACAATCACGGAATCCGCCCGTTCGATGCCCTTGAGCAGATGACGATAACGTTCCGAGAACAGGGTCGGAGCGCCCCACGCCCCGTCCACGTGGAAATGGATGCCGTGTTCGGCAGCCACATCCGCCATTTCGTCCAGCGGGTCCACGTGTCCCGTTTCCGTTGTGCCCGCGACACCAACGATGGCGATGATCCCGGCGCGCCGGGCTTTTTGTTCCGCGATCTTGCGCCGCAAGTCCGCGATGTCGATCCGGTGGTTGATCGTGTCCACAATGACAAGGTTGCGTTTGCCGAGGCCCAGCAAGTCGCATGATTTTTTCAGCGAGTAATGCCCTCGCTTGCTGACCAGTACCGCGAGGTGGTCGTAACCCCAGGCGCGCATACCCGCGATCACACCGTCTTCCGACACGCCCGCGAAGCCGTCACGAGGCGCCAGCATGCGGTTGCGCGCGACCCAGAGGCCCGTCAAATTGGCGACGGTTCCGCCAGAGCAAAATACGCCAAGGGCATGGTCACGGTTCTGGATCCATTTGCGATAAAAACTGTCGTTGAATCCGGGACTGCGTCCATAGACCAGGCGATGCAGCATGCCCAGGACCTGAGACTCGAGCGGTGTGAAGGCCTTGGATGTCTCGATCTTCACAGTATTCTGGTTCAAGGCGATCATGATTTTCGCCAGCGGCAACATGAAGTACGGGATCGCCGATGTCATGTGACCGATGAACGCGGGGGAGGCCGTGTGCACCGACTGGGCCACGACTTTCTCCAGCAGGAATCTGGCCTCCTCCGAAACAAAACACGGATCCTCGGGCATGGTGGATTCCATGAAATCCCGTTCCAGCTTCGCCGGTTCGCGCTCTTCGCTGACGATGTGATCCTTGAGAAATCCGGCAAGATTTCGCGAGATTTCGCGGTCGATCCGGTCGAGGGTTGAGTCGTCGCCCTCCGGGACAGTGAATACCCGGCGAAGGTGCTCGAGTGACGCTTCGGCCTTTTTTTGTGTCACTGATTGATTTCCCGCATGAATTTCTGGAACTCGCGCTCGACGGCAACATCGAGCAGCCATTTGAAACGCAACTGCAGAGGTCCCGCGGCAGCGTCTTTTTGCTCCAAACGCGCGTTCATGAGGGGCAATACGGCCGCGGAATCCACGTCCGCGGCGTCCAGTTTGAAATGCACGCGGTACAGGTCGCCCGGCGCTAGGAGCTGTTCCGTGTCTCCAGGCAACCGGGACAAGTCGATCTCGGCCCGCAATCCAGTCAGGGAAACGGAGGTCGCGACCATGTCAAGGCTCAGCGCCCACGGGTCAAAATCGACAATCAACCGCGCGGGGATCCGCACCGGTCGCGCGTTCACGCCGAAACGTTCGCGCGTGGCGTTCGCCAGTTTGTCCAGCGCGGCCAGTTTGCCGGTGCGGGAATCGAGGCGGGAATCCATTTGGGGTTCGCTCTTGTTCATGACAGGGAAGAATGAACGCAAATCAGCCTTGTCGCAAGAGCGCATTTTCCTCTGTGGTTTCGGCAGCCTTGGCGTCCACGACTTCGACCGGGGAACCGAG
>CAWUNT010000062.1:0-9023 GCA_963923405.1 uncultured bacterium
ATAGCGTAGCGTCTCGTGGGCTCGGAGATGTGTATAAGAGACAGGGCCCTGGCGATCCTGTGTACATTCGGTCTCACAGGCATGGGAATCTTCCGGGTGTTCGGTATCACCCTGCCTGCCTTCCAGATCGCTGGAGGCATCCTGCTTCTCCTTCTCGGCATCGCCCAATTGAATGCCAGCCGCTCCCGTGTCCAGCCGGAGGAACAGTATGAGGGCATGGCTCGGGAGGACATTTCGGTATTCCCCCTGGGAATGCCTCTCTTGGCCGGGCCAGGCGCGATTTCCACGGTCGTCCTGTTCGCCAGTGAGGCCAAGGGATTCGGACAACTTTTCGGGCTGCTGGTCGCGATCACCGGAGCGCTTGGGCTCTCTCACTTGACCTTGAAAGGGGCTCCCCTGCTTTACAAGGTTCTGGGACGGACTGGCTTGAATCTTCTCACCCGGATCATGGGCGTGATTCTGACCGCGGTGGCAGTCCAGTTTGTCCTGAACGGTATCCTGGGGGCCTTCCCTGTACTCAAGGCGGGCTGATCAAAAATTCCTTGTAACCATTGGGCCACTGGCACTATACGCGCATTTCACAGGCAGGTTTTTCTGCTGGAGGCGCTGTCAGATGATTTTTGCCCCAATCCGGTTCGCTACCTATGCTGTGTTTGCCACATCGGGGCTCAGCCTGTTTTCACGCGTCATACCCGGAAGTCAGTTGTTGGCGGCGGCGTCATCCGCGAGAGTCACGCCTTGTGTTGAGGAAGCCCGTCTTTCCGCGATTGACAGCGCCATGATCCGCTTGACCACCTCGAAAGCCATCGACGCTAAAGTTTACGAGGCGCAAGAACCTCGCCTTGTGACGCGCAACGGCAACCTGATCACTTACGAGTTCATGTTGCAGACCTATGACGATTACAGTGGCGGCGTCTGGCCGGCGCGTGAGCGCCATCAGGTGGTCGTCCTGATCGATCGCAAGGCCCGCACTCCCGAGGCGAATTGCCGGATTCAGAGCAAGGCGTTGCTGGACATCTGGTACTGACACTTCCCCTGCCGTTGCCGGAAAATTTGGAATCGTCGCGATTTTTCTAAAAAAACGCAGTGATTCCGATGTTTTGTCATTTTCGCTCTACAGTTTTTTCCAAAAAGTCCGCAATTGACCCGTGAGATCCGGAGGTTTCTGGATCGCGAGGGTTCCAATGCAACTGGATCGACAGTTTTGGCGCAACTCTCTCTGGGTCACGGTGGCCCTGATGTGCGGTGCCTGCGCGTCCGTCAACCGGGGAAAATCCCCGGCCGAGGGTGCCCGCGCGGCACTCGATCAGGCGGCCTCGGGGCGCGCGGCCTTGGCGCGCCACAGCCTTCGCGAATGGCGGCTTGAGGTCGATACCGGCGGGTTTGTCCAGCTGATCCTGAGCAGTTCCGGGTACTACATGCTGCGTCACGGGTACTTTTACGTCGATCGGACCGTTGGGTCGGACAAGACCCTGATGCTCTCGGAAGTCAACATCGGGAGATACTCTTTGCGCGGCTCCCAGGTCATGATGGCAAGTCCAGTCAAATCAACGTGCAGGCCGCGTGTCGGTCTCCACTCATTCATCGCGATGGAGGCCGCAGGTCAGTCTTTGGTCATGGACGAGTTCGCGACGCGAAATTTCGTCTTCGAGGAATTCAAAGGTCGAAAGCCAATTCCGTTCCTGAGGCAGAACATGGGCAGCCTCGACGGCGCATCGGCCTTGCCGGTGGATGAGAGGGACCCGGATGGCAGGTTTGAGGCAAAGTCCGGGTGCGTCGAAATGAGTGAAAATGGACAGATCGCGTTCATTCCCCCTGGCGATCAAACCACTTCAGGTCCCGGTCCGGGGGTAGCCCATTGAGTTTCCTTCTCGAAGGGCATCTGAACCTGAGGCCCCTGAAAAAAGTCTCCGGGTGGCGCAAGGCGGCTTTAGGCGGCTGGGGGAGTCCGGGAGACCCGACGGTCTACGCATTCCTTGAAGTCGAGGCGGACCCTGCCCTGGCCTACATCGAACGTGCCGCGAAAGAGACTGGAGAGCGGGTGACTCTTACGCACTTCATGGGTCGTGCCGTCGCCGAGGCATTCAGGCGAAACCCTGAAATCAACTGCATCATCCGTTGGGGACAGCTCTATGAGCGCGAGGATGTCTCGGTTTTTTTTCAGGTCGCCACTGACAAGAAGGGAGAGGACCTTTCCGGCGTGGTGATCCACCGCGCCGATGAAAAATCCGTCTCCGAGATCGCGGCGGAGATGAACCTGAAAGTCACCGCAGTCCGCTCCAATCAAGACAAAAGTTACGCCAAACTGAAATCGCTGTTCAGTTTTTTGCCGGGCTGGGCGGTAAAGTTGGCGATTGATTTCACGTCGGTGTTCATGTTCCGGCTGAACCTTTGGTCTCCGCTCCTTGGCCCGCCGAAAAACCCTTTCGGGTCGGTGATGGTCACCAACATCGGCAGCCTCGGGATGAATCGCGGATTGGCTCCTCTTGTCCCCTACTCTCATGTTCCCATGTTGATCGCCTTGGGCGCGGTGGAGGAGGTTCCCGCTGTGCGGGATGGCAAAGTCATCGTCGTGCGCCGGATCACCCTGGGCGCTACGTTTGATCACCGCTTGATTGACGGGGTCGTCGGCGCAAAAATGGCAGAGGTCCTGAAGAAATGCTTCGCGGATCCTGAGGATGTATTCGGGAAGTGAAGTGGCGCACCCGGAAGGATTCGAACCTCCGACCCCCAGATTCGTAGTCTGGTGCTCTATCCAGCTGAGCTACGGGTGCAGGATGCCATGAGGCATTCTCTGGACGAGAGCGCGTTGTATATCCAAGCCCACCCTAACGCGCAACCGCAAATTGGTAATGGCGACGTGCGCCGTCCTCGACCGGGGTGATCGTCATGATGTGGGTGGGGGCAAGCCCCAGGTTAGCGGCTGCCAGGGCGTTATCGCCAAGAGGGGGCCACTCAATCAACATTCCGGAAAAACTGGACAAATCACCGAATACACCGGCGTCTTCCAGGGCCTCGATGGCGGTCCCCCGGTAAAGGTCCATGTGCGCCATGCGCCGTCCATCGGGCAGGGTATATTCCTGAATGTAGGTATATGTCGGGGACAGGACCGGCACCTTTTCGGGTAATCCCATCGCATGAAGCAGGGTGGATGACAGGGTGGTTTTCCCAGCGCCCACCGGCCCGACAAGCCACAAGCAAAATGGCGCCGTTCCCGTTAACCCCTTTGCCGTGTCCCGGGCGACGTCCCGCAGGGAGTCCTCTCCGGCGACGACATCCCAAAGGATCTTATGGGCGGTGGCGCGCGTCATTCAGTAGTTCTTTCATGGTCATGACGGCTTTCTCCAGACCGGTGAAGATTGCCCGGGCGATGATGGCATGACCGATGTTCGCCTCTTCCGCATGTTCGACATGCTGCAACCACATGGCATTTGTGTAGTTGAGACCGTGGCCGAAGTGGGACTGAAGGCCAAGGCGGTGTGCCAGGACTGACGCGTGCGTCAAACGGGCGGTGAGATCCACTTGCTGCCTGGTCAGGCGTGTGGCCGCCATTTGATGGCACCAGGTCCCGGTGTGAAATTCCACCGCGTCCGCGCCGAGGGCCGCCGAGGCCTCGATGGCCTTGTCGTCCGGTTCAATAAAGAGGCTGACAAGGATACCGCTGTCTTTCAATCGCGCGATTTTCGGCTTCAGGTCCTTTGACTGGCCGGTGACGTCAAGCCCACCTTCTGTGGTCCGTTCCTCGCGTTTCTCAGGGACAAGGGTCACCGCGTGCGGCATGACCTGTTGCGCAATGCGGATCATTTCCTCGGAGGCGGCCATCTCAAAATTCAGCGGGATCTTGATGGTTTCCTTCAACGCGTGAACGTCGCGATCCTGTATGTGACGGCGATCCTCACGCAGGTGGCACGTGATGTTGTCCGCGCCGCCAAGCTCGCACAAGACCGCGGCCTGGACTGGGTCCGGATAAGGCTCACCGCGGGCCTGACGGACCGTGGCGACATGGTCAATATTGACACCGAGGCGAATCACTTTTTCTTTTCCGTTCCAGAGAGAGCATTGGCCTGGCGGACTTGCTGGTGATTCGCGATGGCCGATTGCATCTTGTCGGCAATTTCATCAACCATCGTATCGATCGCTTCCTCGTCCTCACCCTCAACCATGATACGCGCGAGGTTCTCTGTACCGGAGTAGCGGACGAGTACCCTTCCGGTTCCCGCGAGTTTTGATTCACAGCGCTTGATGAACTCTGTCAACTCCGGAAGTTGTTCCAGCGGGATTTTCTCTTTCACCTTGATGTTGCGCATGACCTGCGGGAATCGTTCCATGCAGTGGCGCAGCTCAGAAACTTTCTTGCCGCTCTCCACCATGATCTCGAGCAAGTTGAGCGCGGCCATCAGCCCATCACCAGTCGTCGCGCAATCCCGGAAGATCAAGTGACCTGATTGCTCGCCACCCAGGTTGTAGTCTCCGTTGATCATCGCTTCCATGACGTAACGGTCGCCCACCTTGGTGCGCACGACCTTGCCACCGTGCCGGGCGAGAGCGACTTCGAGTCCCATGTTGCTCATGATTGTGGATACGAGGGCGCGATTGCGCAGTTTGTTCTTCTGCAGCATATGAATGCCGCAGATGGCGAGGATCTCGTCGCCATCCACGATGTCGCCTTTGTCATCGACCACCACAAGGCGGTCCGCGTCTCCATCCAGCGCGATGCCGAGGTCAGCCTTGTAGAGCATGACCTTTTCGCGCAACTGTTGGGGGTGGAGCGCTCCACAGTGCTCGTTGATATTGATTCCGTTCGGTTCAACGCCCAGCATGAAAATCTCGGCGCCAAGCTCGGCGAAAACCTTCGGGGCCACGCGGTAAGACGCGCCATTGGCACAGTCGATCACGAGTCGCAGGCCATCGAGCGTGAGGTGCTTTGGAAACTGTTCTTTGAGGAACACCGCGTATTGTCCGATGGCATCCTCAATCCGCCGCGCGGTTCCGATATCCGCGCCGTGGACGGCATGATTTTCAAGATCGTCGCTCTTGAGGAGCGCTTCTAGCTTGTCTTCGTCCTCGTCCGGCAACTTGTACCCATTGGCGCTGAAAATCTTGATCCCGTTGTCATGAAACGGATTGTGAGACGCGGAAATAACGATTCCGGCACACGCCCGCAAACCACGGGTGAGATAGGCGATACCAGGAGTCGGTAGAGGGCCAAGGAAAAATGCGTCCACGCCAACACTGCAGATGCCAGAGCAAAGTGCCTGCTCGAGCATGTAGCCACTTCGCCGGGTGTCCTTTCCGATCAGGATCCGGGGGTGGGCCATCTTGCTGCGGAAGTAGACTCCAATCGCTTGCCCGAGGCGCAGGACGAGATCGGGCGACATCGGGTATGAATTGGCCTCGCCGCGGATTCCGTCAGTGCCGAACAACCGTGATCCCATTCAAGACTCCTCTTGCCGGCGATGTCATCTCTGGCCGGGGCCTAACGGTTTAGCGCAGGCGTTTCTGGTTGTAAATCTCGACTGACGTGGATTTCGGGTGGGTCTCAATCATGACCGTTTCCGACGGGATCTTGACCTGGATCTCACGGTCGTAACGTCCCGGAGTCAGGTCGCGCACATCGACAAAGGCCCGCAGATCCGCTTTTTTTATAAAGCTGAGCACGCCTGGCGTCCCCTGGATGACGATGGTCGCGAACTGGGGGCGAACGTTGGTCAGGTAATCGCTGCCGACAACCTCGACCGGAATCGAAGCGAACTTCTTGTTGATCTTCTGTTCTCCAATAGCGACCTTCACCGTTACCCGTGTGACACCAAGTTGGACCTCGCCGAGTCCTGTTTTCACAAGACTCACTTCGAAGACCTTTGGTTGCTTCAGGCCTGAAATGTTGATTTGCTCCGTGGCGACCTGGTTGACCTTCGCAAGGTCCACCTTGAGCCCGGAGACGTTCACGGAATCCGGCTCAATCACCACTTTTTCCAGCATGTAACCCTGGGCCGGAACGCCTTCGATGACTTCCCGGACGGGGACCTTTTTGCCCGAGACTTCATCCACGGTCACGACGATGTAAGGATCATGAATGGTCATCCGGACCCGCGGATCAAAGGAGGTCAAGTTCTCGCGGTCAACCCTGTACCTCAACTGACCGGCCTTGCCGGGAGGGATCTTGATGGTGGCCTCGAGTGGCTTCCTCCCCTCCATGTACTGTCCCAAAAGAACCCGTGGTCCTCGCAACGTCGCATCCTTGTACCTGAGCGTTGGTCCCTTGATGGTGTACCCGTCAGGCACGGCGACTGTCACGGCGATGCGCTTGTTGACCTCAAGTATCTCCTCGCCCTGGACGATGTACCAGAGCATGCACGCGAGGATCGCTGCCGTGATCTTGTAAGGCAAATTGTGTAACAGCAATTTGTGGAGGCGGTCTCTCATTTGACCTCACTCCCGGTCGGGCCCGATTCATTGCGCGCTTGTTTGTCGCTGAATTCCTCTTCGCCCATCAACAACTCGTTCAGTTGTTCACGCAACTGGCGGGCGTCCAGCCTGCGCGATACCCTGCCTTCGACAACCACTGCCACGGAACCGACTTCCTCCGAGACAATGACGACAACAGCGTCAGTCTCCTGGCTGATGCCGATTGCCGCGCGATGCCTGGTACCCATGTTCGGATCGAGGTTCTCTTCGCGGGTCAGCGGCAGGAAACATCCCGCGGCGGCCACTCGCCCCCTCTGGATAATCACTGCGCCGTCATGAATGGGTGAGGATGGATGGAATATCGATACAAGAAGTTCCTTTGAAATACGCCCATCGATCAATACGCCAACGTCAACGTAACGTCCCAGGATGATGTTCCTCTCCAGGACGATGAGGCCGCCGATACGTTTACTGGCCATGGATGTGGCGGCCCTGACGATTTCGTCAAGGACGTGATGTGACGCGACACGGTCCGCGCCGGGGATGAATGACTTTTTTCCCATCCGGGAAAGTACATGCCGGATGTCATCCTGGAACAGGATGATCAGGATGATGATAAAACTGGAATAAAACTTGTTCATGACCCAGTTCAGGGTGGTCAAAGGCACGATTGAGGACAGAAGGAACGTAGCGACGACAAAAAGGATGCCTGTCAGAATCTGCGCAGCGCGGGTTCCGCGGATCAACAGCAGGGCCTGATAGATGATGAAAGCGATGATCGCTATGTCGATCACCGCCCAGAAGCTGAATTGGTCAAGTATTTCCCGCATCAGTTAATTTCCGTCATCCTTCTTCTGATCACCGCAAGGCCGCGTACATCATGTGTCCTGATGATCCGCGCGCCCGCCATCGCGCACATTGCCTCAATTGCCTTGCCAGGCTGGTCGCGCTCCACAGGGTTCTCAGCGCCGAATAGCCGGCCCAGGAAACTTTTTCTCGAAACACCGATCATCACATTGTAGTCATTCGACCAGGTCTTGATCTCCCCGAGCAAAGCCATGTTCGCTGCCAGAGACTTGCCAAATCCAATCCCGGGATCCATCCAGATCTGCTCATCACGGAAACCTGCGAGCCCGGTCGCGCGGCGCACGTCTTCAAAGAATCGCGCCACGACTTTCACGGACTCGTCCGCGCCAAGCGGCGCATCCTGCATCGTCTCTGGCGCGCCATGCATGTGGGTCATTGCCAGGTTCGCAGTGTCCTTCAATCCAGCCAATTCCCTCAACATCGCTGGCGCTGGAAGGTCACCCACACGGTTGAACCACCGAACGCCTGACCTTGCAGCCTCCGCAAAGACCTCGTCCTTGCGTGAGTCGACGCTGATTCTTTCTAGCGGCATTTCTGATCTCATCGCCGCAACCACTGGCATCAACCGGTCAAGTTCCTCTTCCAGTGGGACCGTCCTCGCCCCGGGTCTGGTCGATTCAGCGCCGAAATCGATCAAATCCGCGCCGTCACCCAGTAGTCGCAAGGCTGAATGACGTGCTGCTTCGACTCCAAATGCCTTGCCGCCATCTGAAAACGAATCGGGCGTCACGTTCACGACGCCCATGATCAGGAACCGAGATGCTGCAATTCCCTTTCCCATTCTGTTCCCGGATATTTGCCTTCAGGTGGCGGACGTCGCGGGGCGCATCACTTGTTGCGCGCCGTCCGACTTTCCTTGCTCGGCAACAGCCTCGGGCTTCGCGGAGCTTGCTTCGGCCGTCTTTTTTGTCTTGATGTCCTCGTAACTGCGGCGATCTTCCTCGGTCACGAGATGCTCACCGCGCATGAGGCGTTCCATGTCAGCAGCCTCGACGGTTTCCTTGATGAGCAATGCCTCAGCAAGGATGTCCAGTTTCTCGCGGTTGTCGCGCAGGATTGTCAGTGCCTTCTTGTAAGCGCTGGTGACAATGCGGTGGATTTCCGCGTCAATTTCCTCCGCGACCTTCTCCGAGAAATTCCTGGATTGTCCCATCTCGCGGCCAAGGAATACTTCCTCGTTTTTCTTGCCAAGCGCGAGCGGACCGAGTTTCTCACTCATGCCCCAGTTGCAGACCATCTTGCGCGCGATGTCCGTTGCCTTGTTGATGTCGTCACCGGCGCCGGTTGTCTGTTTATGGAAAACCAGTTCCTCAGCCGCGCGTCCACCCATGGCGTACGCGATCATGCCTTCCGCGTATTCCTTCGTGAGGGTCAGGCGATCCTCGGTCGGCAACATCACGGTGACACCGAGCGCCTGGCCGCGGGGAATGATGCTGATCTTGTGCACCGGATCGACATGCTCCACCATCATGCCGACGATGGCATGCCCGGCTTCATGGTAAGCCGTATTGCGCTTTTCAGCCTCGCTCATGATCAGGGAGCGTCGTTCCGGTCCCATCAGGACCTTGTCCTTGGCCAGCTCAAAGTGTGACATCGACACTTCCTTGCTGTTGGCCCGGGCCGCGATGAGTGCCGCTTCGTTCACCAGGTTCTCAAGGTCCGCGCCGGAGAATCCCGGTGTTCCTTGCGCGATCTTCGCCAGTTCTGTCTCTTATACACATCTCCGAGCCCACGAGACGCTACGCTATCTC
>CAWUNT010000063.1:0-9022 GCA_963923405.1 uncultured bacterium
CATCGTGACTGTGAACGTGCTGCCTTCGCCCGACTTGCTCTCGACCTTGATCTGGCCGCCGAGGCCCGCGACAAGGTGTTTGACAATCGAAAGGCCCAGTCCGGTGCCGCCCATCTCGCGGGACCGGGCCACATCGACACGGTAGAACCTCTCGAATATCCGATCAAGGTGCTTCTCCGGGATGCCGATCCCTGTGTCGCGCACGATGATCTCGCAACTCATTCCTCCCGGACGTCTGCACTCCACCCATACTTTTCCGGAAGCCGGAGTATATTTGATGGCGTTACCGACCAGGTTGTCCAGAATCTGGCGCATGGACTCGCGCTCGCCCGCGATGACCAATGGCTCCTCTGGCAAGGAAAGAGCCAAAACAATACCCTTTGCCTTCGCCTCATCTTCATGCGCGGCGACAACTGCCTGCGCGACGCTGCGCCAGTCGACACGCGCCGTCATCACGAAACCCTCCGCGTCCTCGTGACTCTCGATCCGCGCGAGACTCAGGATGTCCTGGACAAGGTTCGACAGGCGGGCGACGTTTTTGTCGATTTTCTGCAGGAATCTGGTGTTGGTCGCCGGATCTTCCATCGCGCCACCGAGAAGTGTCTCGACATAACCTTTGATCGCGGTCAGCGGGGTCTTCAACTCGTGGGAGACATTCGCGACAAAATCACGCCGCACCCGCTCAAGGCGCCTGACATTCGTCATGTCATGCAGGACGATCACAACGCCTTCGGAAATTGCCTGTCCGTCCCCACCCTCAGTGACAAAGGGAAGCGCCTTGGTCGCGATGAATGTCTCGTTGCCGCGCGGTCCGAGCCGGACTTCGTGAGCCACCATGGCGCCGGTTTGGCGGGCTTCCCGGACAAGTTCGGAGAACAGGTTGATCGCCGGAACATCAGTAAATTTCTCGCCACGGGAAAGCCGTAAATCGCTGCGCAAAAGTCGCGAGGCCGCCTGGTTGCTGAACAGGACGCGCCCGGAGTCATCGATGGCGACGATACCCTCGACCATGGCTGACAGGATCGACCGGAGCCTGGCACGGTCACGCGACATGACGGCAATCCGGCTGCTGACTTCCTCGCCAAGAACGTTGAGCGTCTCACCGATGCTGCTGAGTTCCACGAAATCAATCGGCGCGACGCGTTCCTCGTAACGCCCGCGACGCATCGCCTCGGCGACGCGAATCAAGTCCGCGAGCGGCTGGGCGAGGCGTTTCGCGAGGAGGAATCCCGTGATAAGGCTGATGACCAGTCCAAAAAGAGCGATACGAGCCAGGTCACCGACGAGATCGTCGCTGGCACCGGCACGGGACGCGGAAATCACTTGCAGGCCTGTTGTGGTGACGGACAGTCCAACGACGACCGCGACAAACCCAAGGTACGTCCGCGCGACAAGTCGCGACCTCAAAAAACCGACGGATTTGTCAGGCGCGGTTGTTCGTGATGTTTGGTTCACACTTCCCGACATTTGTAACCCACGCCGCGCACGGTCTCGATGAAGTCGGCGTCGTCACCGAATTTCTTGCGGATGGCGCGGACATGAACATCAACATTGCGATCGATCACGTAAACTTCCGAGCCGGAGATTTGCTCGAGGATCTGGTCACGCGAGAAAACACGACCAGGGCGGCTCATGAGCAGGGAAAGCAACTTGAATTCAGCGAGGGTCAATTGGACGGGATGCTGGCGCAACCTGACCGTGTGACGTTCCGTGTCGATGGTCACCGGCCCCAGATTGACAATGCCGCCGCCTGTGTCACCCGCAGGTTTCGGCGCAGGTTGCCCGCGTTCCACCGGGGTGGTGACGCGGTCGTGAACGCGGCGCAAGACCGCCCGGATCCGGGCGACGAGTTCCTTGGGGCTGAATGGTTTGCTCAAATAATCATCAGCCCCGACTTCGAGGCCCACCACCACATCACTCTCTTCACTGCGCGCCGTCAGCATGACAATGGGCAAGGACCTTGTCGCGGGATCCTCGCGAAGTTTGCGGCAGAGGGTCAGCCCGTCCATCCCGGGCAGCATGATGTCAAGGACTGCCAGGGTGAAAGGCTTGGCATGCGCGACATCCAAGGCTCTCAAGCCATCACCGAGGCAAGTTACCTCGAAACCTTCCCGTTCCAACACGAACTGCAGAAGCTCGCAAATGTCGGTTTCGTCCTCGACGACCAGTATGTGTTGTTTTCCCGTCATGCAAGGCACACGAATCTGAATTGTTAAGAAAACGTAAAGGCCGTACCCCGGCCCGCTTTGATTTGGTACAACGTCTCAGGTCCACGATCAACTCGTCATACACATGAACTGAACGCCAACCGATGTCCGGAGCAGTCATGCTTGCCAAGATTACCAGCAGAACCATCGCCGCCACCGTCACATCCGGGCTCATGCTCGGTTTCGCGAGCCTGACGCCCGCCACGGTAGCCAAAAGCGAGACCCTGATCAACGGCGCCGGCGCGACCTTCCCACAACCGCTCTACTCGCGTTGGTTCAGTGATTACCGCGCGGTCGACAAGTCTGTCGCCATCAACTACCAGGGCGTCGGCAGCAGCGGCGGCATCCGCCAACTCCTGACCGGCACGGTGGACTTCGGCGCGTCTGACGAACCGATGAACGCCGAAGAGTCCGCCAAGGCGAAATCCCCCGTCCACCACATCCCGGCCGCGATGGGCGCCGTCGCGCTCAGTTACAACCTTCCCGGAAATCCGGCCCTGAAACTGACGCCCGACGTGATTGCCGACATGTTCCTCGGCAAGATCACCAAATGGAATGACGCGCGCGTCGCCGAGACCAATCCCGGGGTCAAATTGCCTGACGTCGCGATCATGATCGCCTACCGGTCTGACGGCAGCGGCACGACCGCCATCATGACCGAATACCTGTCCGCCGTCAGTCCCGCCTGGAAAACAAAGCCTGGCCAGGGCAAGTCGGTCAAATGGCCGACGGGCTTGGGCGGAAAAGGCAACGCGGGCGTCGCCGGCATGATCAAGCAAAATCCGGGAACTCTGGGCTACGTCGAACTTGTTTACGCCGTGTCGAACAAGCTGCCGGTCGCCGCGATCAAGAACGCTGCCGGTGAGTTCGTTGAACCATCGATCGCTGCGGTCACAGCCGCCGCCAAGGCCCGCACGAAAGAGATCATCGCGGCGGATTTCAAATTGAGCATCGTCAACTCGCCCGGGAAGGGTGCCTACCCCATCTCTTCGATGACCTGGTTGCTGGTCCCGGAGAACATGCCGGCCAGTAAATCCGGTCCCTTTGCCGGGTTCCTCAAATGGTCCATGGGTGACGCCGCCCAGAAGACCGCCGAGTCCCTGCATTATGCCGCGCTGCCGAAAGAAGTTCGCGCCGCCGCCCTCGAACGGATCGGGAAGATCAAATTCAAGTGAGATCCGACGACGTTTTCAACCTGACACTGCGGGCGCTGGCGGTCACCGTCATCGCCGGCTTTCTCGCGTTGACATGGTTTCTCTGGAAGTCCGCGATGCCCGCGCTCAAGGCGACCGGGGCGGCGTTCGCGTGGCGCACCGAATGGGATCCCGTGCTGGGCGATTTCGGCGCGCTGCCGTTCCTTTGGGGAACGCTGGTGTCGTCCCTTCTGGCGCTGATGCTGAGCGCGCCGGTCAGCATCGGCGCTGCCTTGTTCCTGACGGATATCGCGCCGCGCGGCATTCGCGCGCCAATCGCGTTCCTGATCGAAATGCTCGCCGCCATTCCAAGCGTCGTTTACGGGATCTGGGGGATTTTCGTTCTGGCGCCATTCGTCCGCGAATACGTCCATCCACTGCTCAACGGAAATCTTGGATTTTTGCCCCTGTTTGACGGTCCGCCCTTCGGGCTCGGGATGCTGACGGCGGCGATGGTCCTTGCCGTCATGATCACTCCGACCATCACGGCTGTTTGTCGCGAGGTTTTCCGGTCGGTACCGGATCCGCTGCGCGAGGCGGCAACTGGACTTGGCGCGACGCGCTGGGAAATGATCCGTCTGGCCGTCATCAAGACCAGCATCAGCGGCATCTTCGGCGCGATGATCCTGGGACTCGGGCGCGCGCTCGGCGAGACGATGGCCGTCACGATGGTCATCGGTAACCGTCCGGACATCTCCATCTCGCTGTTCAAGCCCGCCGCCACCATGGCCAGCGTCATCGCCAACGAATACGCGGAGGCCCAGGGCGACGCGCACCTTAGCGCGCTCGCGGCGATCGGTCTGGTGTTGCTGCTGGTCAGTTCGCTCGTAAACATCGGCGCCCGCTGGATCATCAAGCGCACGGAGTCGAAAACCCATGTCTGACGCGATGGGCGGAGCCAATGCGGCAACGATCGCGACAACCGCGCCAGCGGTGAATGAACAACATTTGCCGCGCGTCCAGCGGCGACGTCACTTCAAGTCGGTCGTCGCCAACGCGATGATCACACTTTTCGCCGGGTTCGCGATCCTGCCTCTGATCCTGGTTTTCTCGTACATCGCGCGCGCGGGCCTGCCGGCCTTGAATCTTGATTTCTTCTACAAACTGCCAGCGCCGGCCGGGGAACTTGGCGGCGGGATGGCGAACGCCATCACCGGCAGCGTACTCATGGTCGTCCTGTCGGGCGTCATGGCGATCCCTCCAGGACTTTTGTGCGGACTTTACGTCGCGGAATTTCCGCACCAGAAACTGGCGCGCGTGTTGCGTTTTGTGATCGACTTGATGACCGGCGTGCCGTCGATTGTAATCGGACTTTTCGCGTACGCGGTTCTCGTAGTACCGATGGGTGGATTCAACGCCTGGGCCGGCAGCGCGGCGCTGGCCATCATCATGTTGCCGATTGTCAGCCGGACGACAGAGGAAATCCTGCGGCTGATTCCCGCGCAATTGCGTGAGGCCGGGTTGGCCCTGGGCCTGCCGCGATGGAAAGTTCTTCTTCGCCTGATCATGCGCGCGGGACGAAGCGCGATCGCGACCGGCGTTTTCCTGGCCATCGCGCGGGCGTCGGGCGAGACCGCGCCGCTGCTGTTCACGTCGTTCAACAACCAATACTGGACGAGGAGCTTGAGCGAACCGGTCGCCTCACTGCCGGTCCAGATTTACACTTACGCTATCAGTCCTTATGAGGAATGGCACCGCCTGGCCTGGGCCGGCAGCCTTGTCCTCGTCAGCGTCGTTTTCGCGATCAACCTGCTGTCGCGCTTGTTGCTCAAGCGCGGCGCGAAATGAAAGTCCGTTGACCGGTCCGGGGGAAGAGGCACCATGAAGACAACCATCCTCGAGGCACAGCATGTATCCGCATGGTACGGGGTGCATCGTGCCGTGCAGAACATAGATGTTGCCGTCAAAACGGGCGACGTCCTGGCCCTTATCGGACCATCGGGATGCGGTAAGTCGACTTTTCTCCGTTGTTTGAACCGCATGCACGAGGAAATCGACAATACTCGGGTCGAGGGGCGCGTCTTGTACAAGGGCGAGGACATTTACGCGGACAACGTCGACCCCGTGGCCGTGCGATCGGCCATCGGAATGGTCTTCCAGAAGCCGAATCCGTTTCCGACTCTGACGGTCGCCGAAAATGTCGCCGCCGGCCTCAGGCTGCGCGGTGGATTTTCCCGCGCGGAAATTGAAGACAGGGTGGAATCGGCCCTGCGCCGGTCGGCCTTGTGGGATGAGGTGAAGAACAAGCTGCGAGCACCCGGGACCAGCCTGTCCGGTGGCCAGCAGCAGCGCCTGTGCATCGCCCGCGCCCTCGCCGTCCAACCCGAAGTCTTGCTGATGGACGAACCGACCAGCGCCCTGGACCCGATCTCGACAGGGCGCATCGAGGAACTCATGACGGAACTCAAAAAGTCCGTCACCATCGTCATCGTCACGCACAACATGCAGCAGGCGGCCCGGATCTCGGACCAGACGGCGTTCTTCCTGATGGGAAAACTGGTGGAACACGGTGCGACAAACCAGATCTTCAACGCGCCGTCCCGGGAAGAGACCGAGAACTACATCAGCGGGCGATTTGGTTGACCCCAACTCGTCCCGGAACGAGTTTGGAGGCTGTCTAACCCCTTGACGACGCCCACCTGATCGACAGTTTTGACCCCCTTAAAACGGGGCCAAACCACTGATTTCGCAGGATAAAAAAACCATAAGCCTGCGTAATAATTGATATATTAGAAAATCTTATCAATACCCCCAAACTTGGCACCTGGCTTGCAAATATGCAGGCACAGGTAGAGGAGAGGGGGAGTTATGAAACTCATCAAGGTTTTGGCCATTGCGAGTGGTATCGCGGCGGTCGCATTGAACTCAGGAGTGGCGTTCGCTAAGCGCGACAAGCGCGAAGGTTTCAATTTCGGAACCAGCGTCCGCCTCATCAACAACAATGACCGGGCATTCGGCGACGCCTCCAGCGGCGTTGACGCGAATACCAAGGTCAACTCACAGAGCTACAACCCGTTCATGGCCTATTCAAACGGCCTCTTGAACCTGGGTATCACGGCTCACATCGAGTCGACGGACAGCACGTCCACCGAAACCAACAAGGATTCCGGTCGCGTCGTGGATCGCAGCTCCAGCTCGGACATCAAAGGAACCAGCGTTTTCGGACGCTTCCTGTTCGGCAAAGTGATGTTCATGGAACTGGGCCTTGGCGTTTACAAGCAGAAGGTCACCGTCAACAACCAGTACAAGGACGTCTCCGGGGCATCCTTCAGCGGAACCACCGACGCGTATGTCCTGGACAGCGCGGGCCCTGGCTACCACATGGGTTACGGCCTTGAACTGCCGATCACGGACGGGTTCTACTTCACGACCAGCTATATCGTGCGGATTTTCCAGCTGCGTGATATCTCTGACGGGTCGTTCGGTGCCAAGCGTGCCTACCAGCAGAAGCGTGAGATCACCTTCGGCGTGGAGCACTACCTGAACTGAGTCACGGAACCCTCTCAATACCTTGGGCCTGAAATGACCCTGTACGATCGCATCTGCAAGGAAGCCGGCCAGGATCAAATCGAAAAGATAGTCCGCTCGTTCTACGAGCGGGCTTTTTTTGATGGAATCATTGGCCACTTCTTTTTTTCCCACAATCACGAGGACCTGATCGCCAGGCAAACAGCGTTCGCGACGGCGATGCTGGGCGGACCAGCAAACTACAAGGGCAAGCCACTGGCGCCGGTTCACAAGGGCCTTGGCATCAATAACGCTCACTTCGGGCGACGCCAGGTCATCATGAGAGAAGTCCTTGAGGAGTTCAAAGTCCCGGCCGATCTGGCGCGAGAATGGCTGGAACTCGAGGAACGCCTGCGCCCCCTGATCACGGGCGGGCCGGCGTGTTGACCGGTTCAAGAGCCTGGCTTGAGGCCGATGGCAACCTGGTCGTCACGGCTGGCGCTGGGAAAGGCGACTACCCGTGGTCATCCCCGGTTACGCGACTCGTCGCGGGAATCAACGTGGAGTTTGGCGAGGAGCGTTACCGGTTCCTGCGGCGCCGGATCCTGTGCGACGGTCCCGTATCAGACTGGGACCGGAACCTGATCAAAGTCTGCGCGAAACGTTTGTCTGCGAGTGACTCACCCGCCTTGCCACTCACATCCCCCGGAGAACCAAACCCATTCCCCGGGGAATACGCGGGATCGCGACGAGTCCTCGAAGTGGGAATGGATCTCGGCCCCGATCCTGCCTCGGACCGCACCGCGCAATTACCAGAGGCCCTCGAAGAATCCATCGCCATTGCGTCGACGGCCCGAATCGCTGCCGCCGAGCGCGAGAGATTCGCTGCCACGAAACCACACCTGGCACCACGTTGTGTCGCGGCGATCCTCGTCGACCGCGAAGGCCGCGTGATCGCGGCGAATGTCAACACCAACGCGAATCATCAAATGCGCCACGCGGAAGTGAATTTGCTGCTGGCCATGGCAGCGCGCGGGATCCACCGGATTCCCCGGGGAACCGTTCTCTATACTTCTCTTAAACCATGCCGCATGTGCGCCAGCCTGATCCTCGCCATGCAAGAGGCACCAACATCGCTGCGCGTTATTGCCCTCGAAGACGATCCGGGGCCCCACGGCAGACACAACATCCTGCCGGGGTTGGTCATTGGGGATGACAGTTATTCGGCGTCAGGCGGAGAGAAGGCGTCGTCGTCCGACATATCAGGAAGTTCGCCGTAGTCGAAATCCTGCTCGGCATGGACTTGCTGGCCGGAACTGAATCCGCGCTTTGAGTCCTGGCTCTGCTTGTCCTTGTTGGCGCGGACTTCGGCCTTGGACCGGTAAAGGATTCGCAGGGGACCGTTGCCGTAACCGAGCATCTCACGGAATCGTTTCGTGATGTAACGCTTGTAAGACTCCTGGATCTCGTTGGCCACGTTGCAGAAGATGACCACCGTCGGTGGACGCGTGCGGACCTGCGTCGCGAAATAAAACTTCGGACGCTTGCTGTACTTGCGGATCAGTGCCGGCGTGTGCTCGTAGACAATCGTACGCAACGCGTCGTTGAGTTTGCGCGTCTCGACGCGACGGTCGTAATCCTCGGCCAGCCCCTCGACCACATTCATGATCTGATGGACGCGCTGGTTTTCGAGACACGAAACAAACAGCACCGGAACGTGCTGCAGAAGCTTCAACTTTATTTTCAGGTCGCGCTCATAATCCCGGGCCGAGTTGGAGTTCTTGTCCGGCACGAGATCCCACTTGTTGACGATGATCGCGACGGGTTTGAACTGCGACGCGGCGAGGTCCGCCAGGCGCGCGTCCTGATCCGTCAGGTTTTCCTTGGCGTCAATCACCAGCAACACGATATCCGCACGCTCGATTGCCTGGAGGCTGCGCATGACGCTCAGTCCCTCGACCTTGTCATGGATCTTTGACCGGCGACGGATACCCGCCGTGTCCACAATCACGTAGTCCTTCTTGTTGAAGGTCAGCGCCGTGTCGATGGAATCCCGCGTCGTGCCGGCCACCTCGCTGACGACCGAACGCTCCTCGCCCGTCAGGCGGTTCAGGATCGATGATTTCCCGGCGTTGGGCCGGCCGATCAGGGCGATGCGCGGAGCTCCCTGCGACA
>CAWUNT010000064.1:0-8978 GCA_963923405.1 uncultured bacterium
GGTATTTACAACCTGCAACTGGCAACGGCAAAGTGGACCGCCAAGTCCGGTATCAAGAGGCTTTATGTCCATGAAGCGACGAGCCAGATGGAAATCGAGCCGACGATGCCGCCACGCAACTTCGTTTTCGCGACAGACGCGAAGCCCGTCAGGATTCCGTTTTCATGGGACGCAAGGCACACCCCGCCTGAGGCCTTGACGGATGGCAAGCTCGATTTCGAGATAGTTCTCGCCCCCGATGAAAAGGGCCCTGCCCGTGAACGGGTGTATCGGGTTTCCGGTGGCGACGCCGCAGGCGGATCAACCGTGTTATCCCTGAACAAGCGTGGCAGGTTTGTCTGGTATGTGCGCGCAGGCGGTGTGGACAGCCCCCGTTACAAATTCACCATCACAACGCCGCCGGCAATTCCCGGTGTGATCGCGGACGCGCGGGGCCGGCAAACTTATGTGTTCTTCGACAAGACTCCGTGACGGACAAAGGCTCTTGATCAATGCCCGGCGAGCTGGGCGCCCAGCGCCGCGAGGTCGGCAATTTGCGGCCATGCGCAAGTTGTGACACTGGCAAATCCAGCCGACAAGGCGGCACGCGCGGTGGTGGGTCCAATCACGGCCGCGGCCATTTGAACTGGCCGCAACGCGGATTCGTTCCCGGCGAATTCGATCCAGCCTCGAACGGCGGATGGACTGGCGAAACAAATCACGACTTTACTTCCGCGCAGGCGTAGTGCGAGTTGCGCGCGGGATTCCTCCAGGGAGGCTCCAGTCAGGCGACGGCCATCGCTGTCGGTCGGATGGGAGGCAGTTGTGTAAACGGGAACGCGGGTGCATTCGATGCCATGCGCGGTGAGCACGGTGGCCAGGTCGAAAGCGACCTCTTCCCCGCAAATCCAGAGGACCGGCGTGGATTTGTCCTGTGCCAACTCCCGGGCCAGGTCCTCGCTGGTGCGGGATTCGACGCAGCGCACGCGCGTTTCCGGGCCTCTGTCTCCGTCAGGGAAAACTTTCGTCAGCGCGGCGGCTGTGCTCTTTCCATGGGTGTAAAATACGGAGTCCGTCACCAGGACTTTCCAGGTTTCCGGGGCTTTCTCACGGGTTTCACTGAAAACGCGGACGGCATTCTGGCTTGTGAATACGATCCTGTTTCCCGGTCTGGCGACAGCCGCGATGCGAGCCGACGCGTCCTGGGTTCTTTCGATGCCGAGGCACGGGACATGGAGGACATCGACGGCAAGGGAATCCAGAAATACCCTGTCAGCCGGCAGGTCAGCGGCAGACCGCGTCCAGATCACAGCAGGGGACTTGGCGGAAGGTTTTCCGGACGGGTCACCATGGGGTGTGAAATCATGCATGCAACGCGCTCCCGTGCCAGTGGTTCTTCCGGTGTTTGGAGTTCCGCTCAGTTTCGTTCAGTTTCGTTCAGTTTCGTTCAGTTTAGTCGCATCGCGTCGGGAACCGGAAGGCGCAGCCGGGTAAGGATGTCCGCGGCCCCCTGTTCCGACAGGCCAGAGAGCATTCGTGTCGCGATGTGGCCAGGGGCAATATCATCCGACATTGTGCCGCTGACTCTGGTGCTCGCGTGCTCTCCATCATTGCTCAAGAGTGTCGCCGACGCGATCCATTGCCGCTGGCCGTCCGCCGCGACCTCGTTCCGGCACAAGGCGCCGAATGGCATGGTGCAGTCGCCGCCAAGAGATCGAAGCACGGAACGTTCCACTTCCACGCAGAATGCTGTTTCCGCGCAATGCAGCGGTCGCAAGATCTCGGCGAACAAGTCACCGTTGTTTGGAATCTCGATGGCAAGCGCCCCCTGGCCGGCGCACGGGATGAATTCGTCCGCGTCGAGCGAGCAAACGACAAAGCCCGGGCGCGGCAGATGTTCCCACAACGCGTCCCCCAGGCGTTCCAGGGACGCCGCGGCGAGAACAATCGCGTCGAATTGACCGTCGTGGAGTTTGCGCAGGCGGGTATCCACGTTTCCCCTCACAGGGAGGCAGCGCAGTTTAGGCGCGTGTCGCGCGAAAAGGGAAGAACGGCGCAGGCTTGACGTTCCGACGGTCAGAGGTCCGGCGGAGGCGAGATCGGCGGCGGACAGCCACTTGTTGTCACTGCTGGAAAGGCCGGCCGAAGCCGCGGATTTTGCGCGGACTATCAATACATCGTGGGCCAGGTGGCGTTTCAGGATCGCGCCTGTCCGAAAGGCAGGGGAGAGGTTGACAGGCATGTCTTTCAGGCTGTGCACCGCGATGTCAGCGTGACCTGCGAGCATCGCCTCCTCGAGTTCCTTCACAAAAAGACCCTTGCCGCCAATTTCATGAAGGAACCGGTCCTGAACAATGTCACCCGTTGTTTTGACGACATGAAGGGATGTCTTGATGCCCGCCGCACCCAATCTTGCGGCGACATGGCGTGCTTGCCATAGCGCGAGGGGACTGCCACGCGTCGCGATCCGCAGATCAGTGGGTGTTTGGGTTGTCGCAGATGTCGTGGATATCTTGGATGTCTTGGATGTCATGGATGTGATGCTCGTGGTTTTCTTCTTGTCCGGATTGCGTGACGAACGCCGGTGTCGTGTCTCCGGCATGAAACAGTCTTGTCAGCAAGGCAGCCGCGTCGTGTCCCTTTCCCTCGTCGACGAGGTCACGAAGCCCCCGGCCCGCGTCTGCCGTAAGTCTTGCCGCAAGGACATCGAGGAGTTGCCATATGTGCGCGGACTGGTCTTCGGTCAACGAGGTGAACGCGGCACGGGAGAGAGTCTTTCCGGCCTCGCGTCGGAACAACTGATCCACATGATCGTTGAACTGGCGCAGCGCCGGGGCCACGGTCATGTGGGCAAACCATCGTTCCCACCCAGCCACGGATTCATCGATGATCGCGGCGGCCTCTTCGGCGGCGCGCAACCGGTCCTGGCGGTTTGTGTCGACAACCTGTTTAAGGTCATCGATATCGAACAGGAATACGTCGTCAAGGTCCCCGCACCGTGGGTCGATGTCCCGCGGCAAGGCGATATCAACCATCAGAAGGGGGCGCCCTTTACGGGTGCGGATGATGGGGGCAAGTGTTTCCTTGGTTACGATCTGGCCCTGCGCGCTTGTTGCGCTGATGACTACGTCCGCGGTCCTCAGGCATGACTCAAGTTGATCCATGCTGGCCGCGCCGGCCACGCCCAGTTTCCCGGCCAGGGCCCTTGCCCGGTCAAGGGTTCGGTTCAACACCAGAACGGAGGCCGGACGGTGCTGGTGGACGCATCGGGCAGCCACTTCCGCCATGTCGCCGGCGCCGATGATGACAAAATTTTTCGTTGCCGGATCATTGAAGATTTTTCGCACCAGATCGACAGCGGCATGGCCAATCGACACGCGTCCACGTCCGATCGTCGTTCGTGTCCGCACCTTCTTCGACGCGGAGAGAGCCTCCTGACCGAGGCGTTTCAACACCGGGCCCAGTGTCTTTGCCTGTTCCGCCAACTCGAGGGCTTGTTTGAACTGCCCTGTGATCTGCGTTTCGCCAACGACGAGCGAGTCAAGGCTGGCGGCCACTGAGAACAGGTGTCGGACCGCGTCACGCCCGGTCAGCGCGTAGGCGGCGTTGCGAGCCAGTCTGGCGGTGCTGTTCTCAAGCATGTCAAAGGCCACGAATGCCTCATGCAGCGTCCTGGTGAAATCGTGATTCGCGGAAGTGACCCCGAAGATCTCGAACCGGTTGCAGGTGGACAGCGTTGCCAGTTCAGCGAACCCGAATTGTCGCTGGATGGCGGGAAGGCGCTCGACGATGCGATCGGCCGTGGCATGGAATTTCTCGCGCAGCGCAATGTCCGCCGATCGATGACTGGCACCGATACAAAAGATCTTTCCGCAGGGTTTTCCGGGGGCGGTAGAGCGCATCAGGTCAGCCCGCCAGAGGAATCGTGATATTTGGCCGGTTCGCCAGAAAAAACAGTCCAAACCAGGCGAGAGACATGAGGGCGAATCCGCCGACGCTCATGCGCGCGATGATACGGACCGGAGACCGCAGGACATTGCGGGCAACGAGGGTCGCCAGGTACCAGGACCAGACGGCAATTGCCCACAGGATCTTGGCGCGCAGGGCGACGAGCATTGTGGCGGAAATGCCGGGCGGCAGCGCGGTCATGAACAGGGCACCTGTGACCAGGCTGAGGGTCAGGGTGACAAATCCCGTGATGAGCGCGACGCGCAGGCACTCGTCGAGGCGTTCAAGAGACGGCACGCGTGATCCGAGTTCCATGATGCGGCGTTGCTTCAGCGCGCGGTGTTGCCACAGGTAGAGGATCGACAGGACGCATGCGGCGATCGCCATCGCCTGACCCGCGAGGGCCATCGTGACGTGGAATCCAGCAAGCCAGGGTGATGGGATCATGTGGGGCGCGGGTGCCGCGAAAAACCGGACAAGCAGGATGAGCATGCCCAGCGGCACAAGCAAAGCGGGGACCAGGCGAACGCCGAGCCACCGGTCGGCCGCCAGGGCTCCGGCTCCGATGATGGCGGCGAGGAGCGGGCCGGCACTGGCCCCCCAGTTGCCGGTTGAGATCAGGTGGTCCTGCGCGGAAAGGGCGAGAAGGATCGCGCCAGTGAAGGCAGCAGTGTGACCGGCGATGCGGAAAAAACGTGACTTTCCAGCAACATACAGTAACGAGGCCAGTGCGTAAGCGACCATCGCCACGAAAATGGCTCCGTTGTCCGGGAATGTTGCTGCCGGTGTCACGGGAGTCTCAAAGCCTCCAGATTCTTTAATAAAAATCGTCCGGAGTATTATCGCTATGGAATGGGAATGCAAGGCGAGTTATAAAGTGTCGGCCTCAAGTTTGGAGTCCCTTTTTGTCCGGCACACCCCTTTCCTCAACGCGGTCGAACACAGATCCAGCAAGGCGGTTTTCTGCGGCGCCTGGTGGCGAGACCGTGCCTTGGAGCCGGGGATCCTGGCGTGGCCTGCCGGCCGGGCACCAGCCAGACTACGGCGATCCTGCCAGGGTTGCTTCCGTCCTGCGCCAGATTGAGTCTTATCCTCCGCTCGTTTCGCCCGGAGAAATCAGGGCCTTGCGTCGCCAGTTGGCAGAGGCGGAGGTTGGTCGCCGGTTTTTGCTGCAAGGCGGGGACTGCGCGGAGCGTTTTGCCGACTGTACGCCAGAGGCGATCAACGGGAAAATCAGTCAGTTGTTGCGACTTGGGCTGGTGTTGACCGGAAAAACAGGCCTGCCGGTTGTCAAAGTCGGCCGGATCGCGGGCCAGTACGCGAAGCCAAGATCTCATCCTTACGAAGATAAAGATGGACGCCGGGTTCCTGCTTTCCGGGGCGACTCGGTGCATGACTTCGATACGCGTGTGGCGGATCCCGGTCGTTTGCTGCAGGCGTACCACGCCGCATCGTTGACATTGAATTACATTCGTTCGCTTGTGGCGGACGGGTTTACCGGCATCAATCGTGTCCGGGACTGGACGCACGGAGTCGCGTGCGAGCGGTTCGATGCCGTAGCGAGTTCCATTCAGGGCGCGCTCGATGTCGCGGCGAAATTCGGGGCGACGTCTCTGGCGCATGACGCGACAGACATTTTCGCGTCGCATGAGGGGCTGGTTCTTGATTTCGAGGAGGCGATGACACGCGAGGATCCGGAGACGCGCGTGTCGTTCAATCTGAGCGCGCACATGCTTTGGATCGGGGAAAGAACCCGTGGCATCGGCGGAGCCCACGTGGAGTACTTCCGCGGGATCGCGAATCCGGTCGGGGTCAAGATTGGCGCTGGCGCGGTCGCGTCGGAGATCGCCGAACTCGTAAAGATCCTCAATCCATCCCGCGAACGCGGGAAGGTTGTCCTGATCACGCGCCTCGGCGCCGGAAATATCGAGGCGGAGCTGCCCGGGTTGATCGAGGCTGTGCGGGGAACGAAAACACCGGTTCTGTGGTGTTGCGATCCGATGCATGGCAATACGGTGCGATCGGCGTCGGGACTGAAGACGCGGCACATGCGGGATATCTTGAGCGAGCTCGAGTTGGCGGTCGCCATTCATGGCGAGCACCGGTCCAGGCTCGGGGGCGTGCATCTGGAGATGACGGGCGCGGATGTCACCGAGTGCTCGGGGGCCGGTGTCGCGGTGGATCAATTGCCGCTTCGCTACGAAACCTATTGCGATCCACGACTCAACGCGACGCAGAGCATGGAACTGGCGCACCAGTTGTCCGGGTTCCTTGCAGAGCCCTGACGGCCATTCAAATCTGTTCGAATGAATTCCCCGGCGCAGGTCAGCGCGTCTGCTGGCGGCGCGAAGATTTCATGATGGCCCGGGCGACGCGCCGGGCAAAAGATACATCCAACAATTTTCCGATGCGCGCGACAAAACGCTTTTCCACGGCGGCCTCGACGGAGGCGTCGCGGATGGGGAGTCGCGCGGACTTCTTCACGGATCCGACGAGCTTTGCGAGGGCCTGGCGGCGGTTCAGATAGTGCGCGAACACATCGAGAAACGCGGCGTCCAGGGCGGCGATCTCGCGGCGCAGGTCGCGCAGTTGTTGGCGTGGGGTTGGACTGTTCTTGCGGGTTTTTTTCGATTTGCGCGTCATCAGGAATCCAGTGTCATCGGGCCGGGAGTGGGGTCGACAACGCCTTTTTCGCGCCAGATTTCGCCGCGGCAGTCTTCTATCACGAGGTCGTCACCGTCTTCGCGCAAGATGTGGTTGGGCGTCAGGGGGACCTTTCCTGAGGGCGTGTCGAGGATGTACGTCGGGATGGCGAGGCCGGTGATGTTCCCGCGCAGTTTTTTCATGAGCTCGATGCCGGTCTTGACTGGGACGCGCAAGTGTTCCGTGCCGGCGACTCGATGCGGGTGGAACAGGTAATAGGGACGGACGCGGGCGCGGAGGAGGCCGCGCAGCAGCGGCATCATGCGTTGTGGCGTGTCGTTCACGTTGCGCAGCAGGACCGACTGGTTGCCGACCGGGATGCCGGCGTCGACCAGATTGGCGACGGCCTGGCGGGCTTCGGGGGTCAGTTCCTCGGCGCAATTGAAGTGCGTGTTGACGAAGACCGGATGGTACTTCGCGAGTCGCTGGGCGAGTTCGCGAGTGACGCGGTAGGGGAGCGTCACCGGGGTGCGCGTGCCGAAGCGGATGATCTCGACATGCGGGATGGCGCGCAGGCGGGCGACAAGATTCTCGAGGGCCGAGTCGCTGGCGATGAACGGGTCACCGCCGGTGACGAGGACATCCTTGATGGCCGGATTTGAGGCGATGTAGTCAATCCCGCGGTCGACGATGGCGCGGTTGAAATGGAGGCCGGTCTCTTCGTCGCGGCGTTTGCGAAAGCAGTAGCGGCAATAGACCGGGCAAAGTTGCGCGACGCAGAAGGCGACGCGGTCAGGATAAACGTGGACGACTTCGCGGACAGGGGAGTGGCCGACCTCGTCGAGTGGATCGGGAACGCCAAGGGCGTCGGTGAGTTCCTCGGTTCGGGGGAGGCCCTGGAGTCGGACCGGGTGCAGGTGGGGCGGAAGTTCCGGGTCGCCGGGACGTGCCATCATCAGCATCAGGTAATAAGGGGTGATGCCGGACTGGAAGATGTCCTTGAGGGCGTCGAAGCCTTCGGCCTCGGCACCGGCGAGTTTCAGGACGCGCTCGGCGTCGGCGCGCGAGGCGACCTGGTGTTTCATCTGCCAGCGCCAGTTGGCGAAGGTGGCCGGGTCTACTCCAAAGGCACGGGCGCCTGCGGCGGTCACGGAATCATGGCTTGCCGCGTGGTCCGCGAATTCGTTAATTTCTGTGTTTACGGCTTTTTCCACAGGTCCCTTCCGTTGGGGCCACATTTAGGGGACCGGGAACGTCATGTCCATCGCAAAGCGGCTTGTTTTGGCGTCGACCAGCCCCTTCCGGGCGCAGATCCTGCGGGCGGCAGGCGTCCAGTTTGACGCGGCGGCATCAGGGGTCGACGAGAAGGCGATTGTCCGGGACGACCCGGCACGGACGGCGGTGGCGCGGGCGGAGGCAAAAGCCGTTGATGTCTCAAGTAAAAACCGGGACGCGGTGGTCATCGGGGCCGACCAGACCCTGAGCCTTGGGGGGCGGACTTTCACCAAGGCGGTGGATATCAACGACGCGAGACGACGCCTTCTGGATTTGTCGGGACAAACTCATGTGCTGCACTCAGGTATCGCGTTGGCATTCAACGGCCAGGTCATCGCGGCAACGGTGGTGGATGTCCCGATGACGATGCGGAAACTTTCAAGCGGCGAGATCGACCGTTACCTGGCAACAGGTGAGTGGCGCGGTGTTGTCGGCTGCTATCAGGCGGAAAACCACGGGATCCAGTTGTTCGAATCGATTGGCGGTGACACGACGGCGGTGGTGGGGCTCCCCATGCCGCAACTTTTGGGGGCACTGAGGACGGTCGGAGTCAATACGCTCGAGGCACCAGCGGGGCCTTGGGCTTTGTCGGTGCGGGGCTGAGGGCGCGAGAGCCTCGCTTTGATTCTTGTCTCAATTCGCGAAGAGCCAGGCACAGTGCGGCAGGTTCAGTGGTTTGAGGGCGACGTGCTGATGGTGGCCGTGCAGGTGCTTGCGGAACACGGGCAGTAGTTCCTCGCGCGCGGTTGCGATGACGAGGCGGGCCGGCCAGCGCGGAAGGCCTTGGATTATCTGTCGCTGGTCTTCCGGTGAAAAACTGTCGAGGTCGACGAGAACTCGCGAATCGTCGGTCATCTTCTTCACGATGCGAGTTGTCATCTCTTGCTCGACGGTGGTCCTGAAATCGAGCTGCTCGAAGATGGACTGATAAAAATTTCCTTCGTCGATATCACGGCACAGAATTGTCAGGGTCGGGCGCTCCTTGCGGGAAGATCTGGCGTAGGGGCGCGCGGGGCTTTTCGCGAGTGGTTTGCCGCGGCGTTTGGCGGCTTCGCGGGCAAGGCGGTACAGGTATTGACGGGCCAGATCTGTGATGGAAACGAAGCCGACAATGTCGGAGACCAGCGGAGCCC
>CAWUNT010000065.1:0-8933 GCA_963923405.1 uncultured bacterium
GTGCCAATCCCGGCGCTTTGATGACATCAAACCCTGCGGAGAAACGCGGAAATATGTCGCCGGCGAAATCAGAGACCGCCACAGTCCGGTACCCGGATTTCTGCGCAAGAGACACGATGCCATCAAAGTCACGGTCCCGGGCCGGGAATCCAGGGAACATGTGACGCACGCTCGTCTCGGCTGCGTAGCGCCCCTGAATCATTTCAATCCAAGACGGGAAAGTCCGCGGAACACCGACATGGTGACGACGGAATGAGACTGTGTTCAAATCGTCACGGAATGACTGGATGGCGGGAAGAAAACCCGCGCGATCAACCCGGTCAAGACGCAGGGAATCCACGGCGATCCAGATGATATGGGGCCTCGTCAGATTCGCGCCAGGACTACGTGGTTCTGCGGAAATTTCACCGCCCGGAGATCTGGGAATAAAAATCCACGCGAGCGCCAAAACGGCCCCGACGCATTTTGAGGCTTGCCGCCAATTGAGTCGCGGTTTTTTGCGCGAGCGGGTCAAAAACATTGTTAAAGTCGAAAAACCAGGAAAAAGCGGCAAAAGAAGCAAAAGCAGGCCTGACGAGACAAGTCCCGCCGGAGACGAGAAAAAAGACATCTTGAAAACGACTGCCGCTAAAAACGAGGGGACAGCGGATTCGTACAGAGCGGGGTACTCGACCGCACCAGCAAAAACGATCAGCAAGTACGAACACACTGCGATCGCGATCGACCGGAAAAGTACTGGACGCGGAGGACGGACTTTCCTCCCCCCCGGGTTCGCGACGAGCCAAATCCGGGACGCACAAGATATCCAGGCTCCGTAAACAGCAAAAACAAAAGCCACCGCAAGAGCGACCTTGAGCGTCTCGAGTACCGCCGCGTCCGGATAAAACTTCACGATTCCAGCCCCCAAAGAGGAGACTTTCTTTCCGAACAGGCTGGGTTGCGAATTCAAGGCTCCCTGGACCCCCATCAAGAGGAGGGCCAGCAGCAAGGCTCGGACAATCATGACTACCCGCAGAAAATCGAAATCGTTGATGATTTTCGACTTTTACCCCGCAATCGGGACGGGGGCAACATGGGATGATCAATCGAGTGGCACTGGCCCTGGTCACGCCAGGGTAGCAACCAGTCCCCGGAACGCGGCCGGTGAAATATCCGTCCCGGAGAGCTTGTGCTTCATGAAGTCCAGCGCCTCGTACCTGGTCCGTCTTTTTTGATACGAGCGCGACGAGGTCAAAGCGTCATAGATATCAGCAACCGCGGCAATCTGGACTTCCATCATGATCCCGGATTGTTGCAGCCCGTGAGGGTAGCCGCTCCCGTTCATCCGCTCATGATGATGGAGAACAATCTCCATTGACTCCACCGACAACCCGGCGCACTTCAATACTTCGTATCCCTTGACAGGATGGGATTTCATCGCTTGCCATTCGGACTGGTCGAGAGGTCCGGCCTTGTTGATCACATCAAGGGGGACATCCTTCTTGCCGACGTCATGGAACAGTCCGCCGGTCGCAATCCGCTGCAGGTGTTTCTCGTCGCTCACGCCCATGGTCATTGCGATCGCCGTCGTGAAAACGGCCACCCGGGCACTGTGATAAAACGTGTACTGATCATGCGCCATGAGGCCACCGATCTCCTTCACAGAGGACGGGGATTCCATCAGGCATTCCACGATTCCGCGCGCGATTCGTTCACCATGACGTACCGCGGATTCCGTCACTTCTCCCGAGTAAAGGCACTGCGAAAAGCTGGCGGCAATGTCCTGGATGGAATTTATCCGGACCGGAGGCGGCTGTTCCTTTTCGATCAGAGGCAGCCTCGAGAGTTGGAGGTACATCCGGACGCGGCTGGCATGCCCGGTCTCGACACGGAATTCTTTCCAGCCATTCTCCAGTAACTTGGTAGTTTCATCCCGCGTCCAGCGATAACCGGGCGCGGCGTAAAGCACTTCCTCGCCCTTGACCGGCAGAAACAGGTCAAAGTCGGTCACACTGCCGTCCAGAATAGCCGATACCGGAAATGTCGATTCACTCGCCATGTCAGATCCTACCTTAAATCCGACCGTATCCCGGAAAGAGGCCTCAGGCCTTCGGGGCCGAGACATCAACCTTGAACGGTATGGTCTGCCGGTATGTTGTCCGGCAAGAGCCTGTGCGACCGGCCCGCAAGTCCTCTGCGGAGATACAGCAACGGTCCACAACCATCTCCATCTGGCGCACGCCTTGGCGTCCGTCGCGGGGGATCGCGTCGGGGATGTTCAGAGTGTTGTCACCACCGTCCAAGGCTTTCAGCGCCGCGGAAGTATCACCACCTTCCCAGCGCGCGATACGCTCGCCATTCTCGAAAATTTCCGCGCTACTGGCCAGACAACTACCCAGGACATTGCGTGTCACCGGATTGTCCTGCAACATTGGCACAAGAGTTGTGACCAGGTTGTTTTCCGTCAGTGGCCACGCCACATTTCCTGCGCCATCGCGCAGGGCGCCCCCACGCTGGGCCATGCTCACGGCTGGCAGTATCTTTGTCATCACGTCTTCCATCTGCCTCACGGCTGTGTAACCGCCGGAGTCCTCTTTCGACTCACAATTCAAGAAGGCACCATAATTTTCATCGTTGAATGTGACGCGAGCTGGATCCGGAACAGTGTAGAAGAACTTGAAATCGTCAATCCGGGGCAACGTTGCCGCGTAAGCGTTGATCTCGTTGGCAAGGGCCAGGATGGAACAATCACGCTGAGGATTGCCGCCAGCCTCCTGCGATCCGTTGTGGCCGACAACGTCCGTGATCAACACAACCGCCTTGAATGCGCCCTGGCGGGAACCAGACCGCAGCAGTTGCACGGCACGTCTCGCGCCATAGACCGCGGCCTCTGGATAATCGTCATTTCCGGTGGGCCGGATGCTAGATACAAAATTCTTGAACCCGGTGTAATTATTGGTCAGGCGATAAGTTCTGGCATCTACCGAGGCGTAACTGTCGACGAATCCAACCAGGCCGACCTGAAGATCAAGGCCCGAGCGACGCAGTTCGGTCACCAGGCCGTTGATGCCGTTCTTCACGGCATTCATCTCATCCGTCATGCTGGCAGTCGTATCAAGCGCGAAGTAAAGATCGACGGCCTGCCGCACTGTTGTTGTATCCGTGCCAACAATCCGCTTGTCGCCTGCCTGGAACACCACTTTCAACCGGTCGATCGTTGCCATCTGGACATCGCCACCCTGGACCGTCTCATCCATGCCCATGGCGACAAGAGTGTATTCTTTCGATGAAGGAAGCGGCTCCTTCATGACGACCCGGTTACTTCCCTTGAAGCCTGTAGAGTTACAAGCGACGAACAGCGTCGCCACCACAGCGGGTGCCAGAAGGGTGAAAGGCATGATGCAGGGCTTCATGATATCTCCCATTACTCGAGACGCTTCAGGTATCCACCGTCCACATACAAGGTAAAAACACGGTTTTTGAATTTCGTACGTTGCTTCACGAGCCAAGGCTCAAGATTGAGAGAATCAATCTTCGATGTCCCGTAGTACATCCGGTTTCCACGATTGAAGATCGCTTCAGGCTCAAATGAGCCTCCCGGCGAAACCGTCCCCGCATACAAGAGTTGCATGTCGTCCCAGTACCACAGGGGTACTTCAGAGACTTTTTTGTCGGAATAGACATAAGAGTCGCTGACGGTGAACCTTACCTTGTCCATGTCCCGGGGAACGCCGTCGACTGGCGCGATGGCAGATTCAGGAATCTTCTTCAGGCGGGGGGGAGCCGGCCACGTGGATTTCGCAAGAGCAACCACGGGGAGAATAAGTGCTGCCACCGGGATCACCAGAGTTTTTCGAGTCAACCGGAGCAAGGTGCGTCCTCCCTCCCGGCACATCGCCGGAGAAGAAAATCCTGGAACACAGAACTGTCAGGGTTTTCTTCGGGAGTTGCGCTGACTTGCTTGAAAGGATGGTTGCCGCTGGCGACCATCAACATCTGCGCAACACGCTGAAATCTTGGACTTCATGAAAGAATTTTTACGGAGAGTCAGGGACCACCAACGCGGGAATATTCCCAACGGGTTCCGAACGGGATGTAATTCGCATTGTCGTTTGTCGGGAGCATCCTGAGGAGCAGACCGCGGGGCAACACAGGGCCGTAATATTCAGCGGAGAGCGTGTTAAATGAGACACGACCCGTAAAGTAATCATACACAAGATGACGGACTTCTTGCATCGTCTGCAACCCGTAACCATCCCCGCCAGGACTGATAACTTCGCTCTTGAGAAGGCCATTGGTCGGCAACTGACGAAGCGGATTGAAGGACCTGAAGTCACCGCCGTCGGTGGCTGGCTTCAACTCCAGCTGGCGATGCATGCGGATGCCGTTCTGGGGAGGCGAGTCAAACAAGCCCGCGATCGATGGTACAAATTCCAGTTCAGGGATTGCATCCATGTTGAGACCCTCACCGAATTCGACCCTGCCAACCAGTCCGAAAAGCCTGGAATACCAGTATCCAGAGAAGTGAAATCCCTCGCGCTTGAGAATCAAAACCGCGTCACCCATCGGACCGCTCGCGATCCGAAAAACATCTTCCTTGACTTCATACTTCGTAGTCTCGATCACATGGGTCAGTGGCTGGCTCGAATAGTAATCTGACTTGCCGAAATTCTGCGCGATCATGCCGCTGATCTTGCACACACCGGGCTCCGACTCGATGACAACGAGATCCAGCCCGACTCTCTGGTAAAGGCCCGTGAACATGTGGTGCAGGACACCAGGAAAATTGCGCCCGAGATCCACACATCTCAACTGGGGAGCTCCCGGTTTACCAGCAGGATCCTTCTGCTTCAGATCCTCCTTGATCGCCTTCATGGTGGCATCTGTGTCACCCAGGCCAAAAGGCGGCCGGCCTCTCGTATCTCGCTCGAACGGGGCATCAGGATCATGCAATCGATACAGCTCACAATTCCTTCCGAAACGGGGCGTATCGCAGGTGATCATGTCGTTTTTCTCATCCCAGTCGCATGACCACCTCCACGCTGCCGTGACGAAGAGGTTGATTTTTCCGGTGTAGAGATCGTAGTTGCCCGACGGAAAACCCATGCAGGTCAAGTCACGGTCAGCCCCGAATCCATCTGGATCGCGGCATATCGTTCCGCCCTGGTAGGTGTTTGCTTCAACCGCGGAGTCCACAGCCGGCATCAGCGCGATATCGTCCAGTTGGGACCTGGTCGAGTAAATCTCGATCCCGGTCAACAAGTCGCTTCTGGGCCCACCGACGCAATCTCCAAAGTAACGCCCCTCAAATGACGGGACGACGCGGCGACCTTCCATGATTCCGGCCGGGAGCTCCCACCCCTTCGTCAGGCGCACGATCCCGGCGCGGGTTTGCATGCCAGAGTCGAAAACACCTTCAAGCGTGTCTTCACCGGGGACATTGATCTCGAGAACCGGATGACGCATCGGCATGCCGCCGCCCGTCATGCGCAGGGACGTCAAGAGGTAGCTCCCGTTTTCCTGACGCTCGACCTTGTCGAAGATGACAGGGACGTATTCACGAGTGTCAAAGCTTCCGTGATACAGCATCAGATGGGCCTCGAAGGGACCATGATTGCCGCCAGGGATGACAAACATCCGCGCGAGCATGGAGTGGTTGGAATTATTGCTGTGATAAGCACCCGTATACACGAGTGGCTCTAAAGGCATTACGGTGTCGGCCCGGCCTTGTCCGCAGAACAGCAAAGCACAAGCCACAGCCAGCAGAATTTCGCGCGCGAAACGCAAACCACGCCCTTCAGCCGAGAACGACGTCCCGGATCTCAGGTAACTTTTCCTTCAATACCGGCACAATGCCGTTGAACAGAGTGATGTGACTCGATGGGCATCCTGAACAACCACCGAACAACCTGATCGTGACCACGCCGTCTTCGACGTCCACGAGTTCACAACCGCCCGAATGAAATTCGAGCTGCGGATTGATCTCTTTCTCAATGATTTCTTTGATTTGCTCGATCATAGAAAACCTTAAAAATTTTAAAACCTTCTATTATCTTTCAATGCGTTTTGCAAGCCGGCGATTGACGCGCGACCCATTGCCAGTACGGCCTCCAGGGAGTTGCCCGCGATATGGGGCGTGCACAAAACGGCAGGGTGATTAATAAGTTCTTTGTTTTCAGGTGGTTCTAACTCAAATACGTCCAGACCCGCGCCAGCCAGCCGGCCCGAGTCGAGTGCCTCAAGAAGATCGGCCTCAACAACGACCTCGCCACGGGACGTATTCAGCAAAAACGAGCCCTGCCTGATTCTGGCCAGAAAGTGGCGATCCACCATCCGTGAGGTAAGGCTGGTCAATGGAACGTGCAGGGTCACAATGTCCGCTGACTCCAGGGCAGGCAAAAGTTCTTCCTGACGCGCTCCGATTGAGCGCAGGAAATCACTCTTGTCCCGTAAATCCACTCCTGTAACGAGACATTCCAACGCACGAAAGAGCCGGGCGACACGGCTACCGACATGTCCCACGCCAACAACAACAACCGTCTTTCCGGCAAGCGACCTTCCGCCGTTTTTCCACCATTTGCCCTCACGGAGAAGGCGGTCGCCTCTGGCAATGTTGTGCGCCAGAGCCAAAGCCAGTCCGAGGGTATGTTCCGCAACGGCGAAAGCATTGCTGCCGGGAGTCTCGATAACCCTGATCGCGGGCGACACCGATGGGTCGACGTTGTCCATGCCAACCCCATACTTCACGATAACGCGGGGAGGATGAGGGCAGGCAAGGACCTCGCGACTGATCTTTTCTCGGCCGACTATGGCCGCGTCAAATCCGTTCAACGCCTCCGCGACATCCGCTGCGCTGACACGCGAATCCAGTGGCTTGAAAACCAGTTCATGTCCAGCGAACGCCTGCGAGGCTTCACCGCACAAAACCTGATTGCGACAGAAACTCGCGGCTGTGATGACAACCCGTGGCATTTGCGCCAGCTCCGTTGTCCGGTTGGATTCAGGGTCCCCGCTTGATGACGGACATCGCCATGAGCAAGGCAACAAAGAGGACAAAAAAACAGATATACAACCAGAAGCGATTCGTCGATTGTGCACGCTCGTCGCTTCCGAACACGCAGGAATCAATCAGTCGTCGAACAGAGCTGGAAGATATCAACTTCCCCATCACATCATGCCCGCCATGCTCAAGAAACGGTCAGCCGTCAGGCTGCCAAAGATTCCGAACAGGTAGAAACATGAGTAATGGAAAAGTGGCATGGCCAGCGAATTTTCACCGGTGAGCCACAAACGCCACGCGTAGCGCACGAACAGAAGGGTCAACAGCATCGACGGGATCAAGTAAACAAGACCTGCCGCGCCAAACCAGTAAAGACTGCCTACCGCTGGAACGAGTGAAATGGTGTAGAGCAGCATCTGCCACCGCGTCACGGCATCACCTCGAACGACCGGCATCATTGGGATGTGTGCCGCAGCGTAGTCAGCCTTGTACTTGATAGCCAACGCCCAGAAGTGCGGAGGCGTCCAGAGAAAGATGATTGTGAAAAGAACCCAGGCAGGCCACGCGGAGACCAATCCAAGATCGTTCGTACAGGCAGCCCACCCGATCAATGGCCCGACGGCACCAGCAGCTCCGCCGATCACGATGTTTTGAACCGTGCGACGTTTGAGGAAAGCCGTATAGATCAGAACGTAAAAAGCGTTGGCCGCGACAGCGGTCCATGCGCTGACTGGACTGGCGAGTTGATCGAGCATCAGCCAACTGGCCACGCCGAGGAATGTCGCGAACCAGAAAGCCTTGCGGTTGGAGACACGACCACTAGGAAGAGGACGGCCGCGAGTGCGTCCCATATTCATGTCTACATCGTGGTCGAGAAGGTGATTGAAAACCGACGCTGAGGCCGAGGCAAGCCATGTCCCGAAAAGGGCGGCGAGCGCGACAGGCAGCGAAGCGCCGATCGATCCGGTACCCCGCATCGCCGGCATCAGCATGGCTGGGACCGCAGTCACAACGACAAGCATCGAGATGGTAGGTTTGGTCAGCTGAAAATAATCACGCCATGATGCCTTGGAAGCCTTCGATTCGACGCGGAGCGACGCATCCAAAGGCTCGTTGAGATATCCGCCGACAATGGGTTCTGATTTCGATTCCAACTTCGGGCCCTGGCAAAATTATGGACAGGAAACCCCGGGCTTATAATAAAGCACGACGTCCCAGACAAGAATTGATTCCATGCCCCGTCAGCCTATGGTCGCGGACGTCCTGAGGGCGTAGCCCGACGGACCCTCTCCAAAAGCTCACCAGCGCGGCGTCCAACCCACCCAGATCGGGAAAAAAACACACAAGAAGAAAAGCGCGGGGAACAGGAACAGGATCGCAATCATGCTCACCCAGCCACCGGCTTCCAGTTTAAGGTCTTCCGGCGTTGGAGCGTGGGTACTGTGCTTTGAACTCATCGATAAACCTCTCTTATTACGAGTCTTTTTTATTGCCGGCCAGACTTTCCCGAGTCAATGGCAAAAGCCGCCGGTACACTGCTGTATTGCGTAGGACGGCTTTTACGTAACCTTTGGTCTCGCCGTACGGGATACTTTCGATGAAAAGCGGCTGATCCCGGGAATCGCGGCGCTTGCTCCAGCTGGAAACTGCGAATTCGCCTGCGTTGTACGCTGCCGCGACCAGCATTTCGGAACCTGAGAAACGCTGGTCAAGAACGTCCAGATACCGGGCGGATAGGCGGATACTTGTTTGTGGATCGAGCAGCATGGTCTCGATCAGGTCATCGCTGCCTGGTGCTTGTCCGCCCATGATTCTCCGCGCCGTTGCTGCCGTCAACTGCATGTACCCGAAGGCCCGTGCGGCGCTTCGTGCCTCAGCCCGAAAACTGCTTTCCTGACGCGCCAGCCCCAGCATCAATGTTACCCGGTCGTTCGTGCCACCCGCGCCCGCAAAT
>CAWUNT010000066.1:0-8932 GCA_963923405.1 uncultured bacterium
GTCCGTGATTTCATGGGTCAGGACGGAGTGGATCAGAACAGGATGCTGATGTTGAACGGCGTCAGGTCGTAAGTCAGGCGCGTGATCGTGCCGCCGCTGGATGCCTCGGCCGTGCCGACATTGCGCGACTGCGTGTAGGAGAAACGAAGCTGCGAGTTGAGCGCGACGTTCTCGAAACACACAAGGCGCACGCCACCGACGAGGATCGTCGTCAGGTCGCCGGAATCTGTCTTGAGCGAAGTGGTCGCCGTCTGCGATCCGCTGGTAGTTTGCGAGGCCAGCAGGAATCCGCCGTACGGAACCCAGCGGCGGCCGCCGAAGGGCATGCCGTGCGCGTCGATCTCGGCGCTGGAGAGGTTGAACAGGGCACCAAGGCCGTAGGAGAGGGAGGAACCTTTCTCCTCGACGTCGCCAACTTTTGCCGTGCGGCTGAGGTAACCGAGTTCGAAGAGGGGCTCGACACTGCCGCGGCCGAGATACCCGTAGGAAACGTTGAAGCCGAGGCTGTTGATGTTGGCCTTGCTTTCGGTGCCTTCCGTCTCTGGTTTTGCGGACTCGGACAGGGCCGCGTACTTCATCCCCCAGCTGATCTCGTGGCGTGGCTGGTACGCCTGGGAGCCTTTGTCGGATTCCGCGGCGAGAGCGGATTCAGCGCCGATGAACGCGGTAGCGGCCCCGGCACAGAGACGAAAACCGGTCGAGATCGAGATGGAACGCATTGGTAACCCCTTGTTTTGCTGCGAATCCTTTCGGATCGTGGCGAGTAGAGCTTTAGCGCGGCATACTTGATATGATTTTGGCGAATTGAAAAATGTTTTGTAAAACAGGAGTGGCGTCATGCGTTTGTTGTCTGGCGCTCTGGTTGCCGGGATGGGTTTTGCCGCGGTGGGGTGCGTTACGGGACGGATTGAGGAACCAAAGTACGATGTCGTCGCGCGCCATGGCGAAATGGAAGTACGCGCATACGCGCCGCGCCTGTTGGCCGAGACGGTGGTCGAGGGAAATTTCGAGCGCGCGCCCAGTGAGGGTTTTCGCCGGATCGCGGATTTCATCTTTGGCAACAACAAGACAGGCCGCGAAGTCGCGATGACGGCCCCTGTGACGCAAGAGCCATCAGTCGCCGGAAAGTGGACGATCACTTTCACGATGCCGTCCAGTTATACGATGGACAACATTCCAAGGCCCGTCGACGGGCGTGTGGTGTTGCGCCAGTTGCCCGCGATGAAGTACGCGGCCCTGCGTTTCGGTGGATTCAACACGCGCGCCAATGTGGACGCGGCGATCGCGCGGGTCCGGGAGGCGGCCGCGGCGCAAGGCATCCAGTTGCGCGGTGAGCCTGTTTACGCGCGTTACAACCCACCTTGGACGCCGTGGTTCCTGCGGCGCAATGAGATCCTGATTGAAATCGCTGAGTAAGACGCAGCGTGGTGATTTACCGCTATTTAACTGACGTTATCCTGTGGCTGTGACCTGAGGTGTCACGACCATGTGCGATAATGGGTTTGCGTGTGATTGCGCACGTGGTGGCCAGGGAACGGGTAGGCCCCGGGAAAAATCGACGGTGTGCGACTGGTTGGACGGTGTCCAAGTCAAGGGAATGCATAGCGTACACAGCCGTGGATCAGGTGATAATTACGCCTGATTAATTGAGGGGTTGTGACATGTCCGGCAAGAACAGGAACAACGTGGCCATTGAGTTCAGGCACAATCTCGAGTCGTTGATGAAAGAGCGCAGCCTTTCATTGCAGGACGTCGCGCGCATGGCCGGCGTTTCCAAGTCGGTCGCGCATAGTTGGACGGCGGGGGCAGTGCCGCAGAACCTGCCGGCAGTGGCGCGCCTGGCGGACGAGTTGGGCGTTTCGTTCAAGGTCCTGTTGCTGGGCGAGCAAGACAATCACGTCCAGGAATTTGAGGCGGGCCACGTTTTTGACATGCAGGACGTGTTCGATGGTCTGTGTGTCCTGAGCATCAAGAAAGTCATCCCAAAAGGGAAAAATAACCGGGGATGAACGGGTGAGAATATCCCGCACGGATCTCACTCGTAGATTTTGGCGACCTTGCGCGACTCTTCCGCGACAGACGCGATCAGTGCCGGCGGGCCGATGACGCGCGCGTTGGCGCCGAACCCGAGGATCCAACGGGCCAGTTCCAGGTTCACCTGGCAATGAAGTCTCAACTCAATGGAGCCGTCGTCCTTGTGGATGACGTTTTGGCTGGAGTGCCATTTGCGTTCGCTGACATAGGGCGCGATCTGTTTTGAGAACGCGATCGCGACGTCGACGGGGGCGGAGGCGTCTTTATAGAGTCCGAAAGTGCCTTGGAAGTATTCCTCCGGCGTCGATACCTGGCCTCCGTAGGATTCATCCGTCATGTCGATCGATTTGAATCGGGTGGCGCTGAAGACTTTGACCTTCCGGTCCTCGAGGTCTTCACCAACCAGGTAGAGTGACCCCTTCGCGAAGTACAGATAATGCGGGCCGATGCGGCGGGGGCGCGTTGTGTCACTGCTGGCTGAGGCGTAGACGCCGGACAGGACATGGCGTTCGGCGCACGCGGCGCGCAGCGTGTCGATGACGTCGGGCTTCATGCCGATGCCCCATTGCGGGCCCGGGTCGAACTTGAATCCTTCGCGGATCTCGTTCAAGTGATCGCGTGAACCGGGGCCGAGCTTGTCGTCGATCTTGCGGAACAGTCCCCGGAGGTCGTCGTGAAACGGCGTGTTGGCAAGTGACGTGAGTGCCCCTTGCGCCAGATAGAGGGCAAGGATCTCGCGCGGCGTGAGGACGAGATAGTTACTGATGCGCGCTTCATCCTCAAGGCGCACGCGCTGCGGCGATCCGTCGTCCCGTACAACCGGGAATCCGGCAGTCTCGAGCGCTTCGATGTCGCGGTAAACGGTTCGCTTCTGCACTTCAAAACCGCGGTCGATAAGGGCCGACTCGATCTCGGCCACCGTGCGACCTTTGCGCGAAGACTGCAAGATCGCCAGCACCTGGAAGATGCGGGCGACCTGCATGTTGCGGTTTTCCATCGTGCCTGGGACCATCACGCCCGATTATAACCGAAGATCCTCCGGGTCGCATCCGTCGAGGTCGAATCCGGAGACGGCTTTGCCTTCACCGTCGATCAGTTCGGGCTGGCCATCCTGGTCCACGGACAATTCGTACGTTTTGAGGGCAGTGCCCGTCGCGTCCTTGAAGACAATGCTGGCTGATCCGCCCTGCAATTGGCATTCGTTGTCCGAGACCGCGACCTTCAAGTTATCGTAGACGGTCTCGATGGTACCCTCGGCCGTACCGTCGCCGGATTTCTTCGTGGCAACAACGGATCCCGAGACAAACGTCTTGCTGGCAACGGAGTTGTCGGCCACGAGGCGCTCGACCATCACCACGACGGGGGCGTCCTCCTTCGTCGCGATACTGAGTTTTATTTCTTTTTTGACACCGGCTTCGTTGCTGATGCTCATCTCGCGTTCAGCCTCCCATGATGCCGTGTGTGTACGGAAGTAACTGGAGCTCGTATCGGACGCGGTTGATGTTGCGGCGAAAGTGACCAGCCGTTTTCCCGATGACTTGAACGACTCGGTGAAGACCTTCTGGACATCCGGCGTCGTGATCTTCATGGCCCGTTCGCGCTGGCGCTCGAATTCAACTTCAAGTTTCAAGTTGTCGGGGGAAGTCCAGTCGATCTGGGCCGCGGTGCCTGGGCTGTTGCACGCGACGGCGGCGCCAGCAGTATTGATCCACGTGCGTGTCATCTTGGATTCGCCCGTCATCGAACGTTCCATGGTGCGCCTCCCGTTGGGGGACGTCATGGTCTGGCTGCGCGAGATGCTGCCCGAGATCGAGACCACGGCCTTGGCCCCGTCGACGACGCAGGCACGCGTCACTTCGGATTTGTCGTCATCTTCATCGCGGTCGCGCCCGCCGTCCAGCGCGAGGAAAGTCGCGTTGGTGCCCTGGCTGGCAGTCGCCGCCAGTGTGTCGGAGTAGTTGGCGTTGACGATGCCGGCGCTGAGATTCGCATCCTGCGCGAGGGCGGACGTGGATACTGCCGCGTCGGATCTCGCGTCGGACTTGCCGCAGGCGGTCATCACGGGGATGATCGCGAGGGCTGTCAGCGCGACAGTCGTCGATACGGTGGCACGGACGTTTGTGGTTTTACGGCACTTGATGATGTGGTTCATGGGTGTACCTCCAAAAAAACCCGTCCAGTGATTCGGGGGCGGTCCGGGAAGACTTGAGCGAGGGCCATAAGCCATTGAACTTGAATTTGACGGTGCTGCGCAAACGACGGGAAGCATGAGAGAATACAAGGCGCGAATGGTCGCGGCTGCTTCGTCGTTTTCGTTTTGAAATAATCCTCGCGAGGAAAAGATGAAAATCCGTCATGTGATTTTGGCCGGCCTGTTGTTGTCAGGGCTGGATCCGGGAATTGATCGCGCGATGGCAGAACCGGGTCAGGCCAGTGAGGTCGCGCAAATCAAGTTGTCGATGTCGAATGTCTATTTGTTGAAGTTGCCGCGCCCAGTTCTGATTGACGCGGGCGGCAAGAATGACATGCCCGCCCTTGAGGCGGCCCTTGCCAAGGAGGGGATGGCGGTAAAGGACCTGGCTGCGGTTCTCCTGACCCACGGGCACTCGGATCATGCGGCACTGGCGGCCGCGATCCGGCGGCACAGCGGCGCGGCCGTGATGACGGGGCGGGCCGAGAGGGTGATGGTCGGCGCCGGGAAAAACGACGAATTGAATCCGACCAACTTGATGGCGCGGATCCTGAAGAATTTCGCGATCGACCCCAATTACGAGGCGTTCGTACCGGATCTCGATGTCGATGGCGAATTGGACCTGGCGAATCTGGGGATCCGCGGCCGCGCGATCCAGATGCCGGGACACACCCCCGGGTCGATGGTTTACTTGATGGATGATGGTCGCGCGTTTGTGGGGGATATGATCCTCGGTGGCTGGTTCGGTGGCGCGATCTTTTCGACCCGGCCTGGCGAGCACTATTTCCATGCTGATATTGCCCGCAATCGCGCGAACATCAAGCTGCTCCTCGATCGCGGCGTGCGAGAGTTTTACGTGGGGCATGGCGGACCGCTGGCGCGCGAGGCAGTGACCCGGTGGCTTGCGGAGTGAGATCGCGCTATCCTGTACATGATGCAAGAATCACGGACACCGCTAGTCGTTTATTTTGATGGCGTTTGCAACCTGTGCAACCGTTTCGTCGATTTTCTTGTGCGGATTGATGGCGCGCGCAGGCTTCGTTACGCGCCAATTCAAGGAGAGACGGCCCGGGCGCGTGGGATCTTTGACCCGGCGCGCGAGCCCGTACCGGGATCGATTGTGGTCGAACATGATGGTGAGCGGTTGACAGAGTCAGACGCCGTGATCCGTATTTTCACGCATCTGGGCGGCGTCTGGTCCGCGGCGTCGGCGCTGCGGATTTTTCCGCGGTTTGCGCGTGATGCCGTCTATCGCCTGGTCGCGCGCAATCGTTACCGGGTTTTCGGGCGACGCGACACGTGCCGTGTCCCGTCAAATGAGGAAAAATCCCTGTTCCTGCCGTGATCGCTGCTCAGCGTGCCGGACCATCGCCCTCATATTTGGGTTCCTTGCCCGTATAGGTGTTGCCGCAAATATCCCAGATGTCCGCCGCGCAACTTCCGGGCTTTCTGGAATTCATGATTTTGGCTTTGCAGAATTCCAGAGTGCAGATGTAGGGATCCGTCACACCGCGGGAGGTGGAGACGACTTCGTCGCGATCGCCGCGGTTGTCCTGGACGCGCTCGGTCATCACGCAATACGTTGTTTCCTTGAGCGAGCGTGTGAGTCCGTCGAGGCGCTCCTCGATGATGACATGAGGCCGACACAGGCAAACCCCGTCGCCGACACTGAGCATGCGTGGCGAAAGGATCTCAGGCAGCCATCCGTTGTCCGTTGGATAACTGCGTTCCAGGTAAGTCCCTTGCGGATAGATCGATCCGGGGTAATGCGGCGGAAAGCTCTTCTGGCCGCATGGGATGGGGTCGCGGCCTTGCAAGTTGGCGGCGGCTTTCCCGGATCCGGTGGTCTTGCATCCGGCCAACGTCAAGGGCAGGACAACGGTCAACAAAACCGGAAGGAGAACAGCGATCAGGGTGGCGAAGGCGTTGCGGCCCGGGCGGCGGCTGACTTGCATTTGTGGCTCCTGACAATTTGTCCTGTTATCATGACGCTCATTATACCGCGAAACCGCGACGGAACGTATCCATGAAATACGTGTTTTTTGGAGCCATGACAGGGTTGGTGGTTGGCCTTCTGGGGCTGGACCTGTCGATGTTCGCGCCCGACGCGGTGGACTGGCTGGCGACGGATGATCTGGCGCAGCAATATCTGGGATGGGTCGCGTTCCGTCAGACGCCGTGGCAGTTGCCTCTGGGCGCGATTCAGGGTTACGCCGATCCGCCCGGGACGACTCTGGGATTCGTCGACGCGTTCCCTTGGTTTGCCGTGATCATGCGATTGTGCGCGGAGTGGATCCCCGGCGTCGCGGCATGGATTGGACCGGCTGGACAAATTACGGGATTGTGGCTGCTCGTGTCGTTGATGCTGCAGGGGGCGATTGCGGCCTGGATATTCAATCGATTGTCGCCGAAAAACTGGCCTCTGGTCGCCGGCGGAACCCTGATCATCACATTGGCGCCCGCGTGGTGGCACCGCATGCAGTGGGGGCATGCGGCACTGTGCGGGCATTGGCTGATCCTCGGGGCGTTGGCGTTGGCATTGCGTTATCGCAAGGTTGACGGTCCCGTGGGGCCCGGATTTTTGGGAACGGCACGCGCCACGAGCCAGTGGTTGGCGCTGCAGGCCCTGGCCGCTGGGTTGCATCCTTATATCGCGGCCATGACCTGCGCCATCGGCATCGCGTCGGTTCACGACCGGTCGAAACTGCGCCACTCCCTGACGGCTGCCGGGATGTTGGTGGCGGTGACTGGTTTTGTCTTTTGGTTATTCGGATATTTCTCGGTGAACGCGGTGGGCGCGGGCAAAGGCGGCGGCGGGTTTCACTTCTTCGGCGCCGACGTCCTGGCGTTTGTGAATCCGATGGGATCCAGCACCCTCTTGCCGCGATTCCTGCGCGGATGGAACAAGGCGGGGGCCTACGAAGGATACGCCTGGGTGGGCGCGGGGGCGTTGATCGCGGCGATCGTGGTTTTCAGCATGCGCTACATGTCACCGCGCAAACGCAAGATCAAATGGGCGTGGTCGGCACCGGTCATGACGGCGCTGGTCTTGATGGCTTTTTTTTCCCTGGGGTCGAATGTCCGCATCGGTGGATTCTGGGTGATCGACCTGGAACGCCCGTACTCCTTGATTGATCCGGTCATTACGACGTTTCGATCAGCCGGGCGTTTCATCTGGCCACTCTACTACGCGGTCTTGATCCAGTTGATGGTGCTGGGATCGGCGATCATGCAGCAAAAAAAATTCAGCCGGTTCGAGCAAGGACTTGTTTTCGCCCTGGTGAGCAGCCTCAATGTGTTCGACAACTCGTTTTTCGCGCGCGACTGGATTTCGGCGCATGGATCAGATCCAGTATACGCGCGCATGGCAGATATCAGCGCCCGCGAGGCTGAAATCGGCGCGCTGTTGCCGGGCGCGCGCAGGGCCAGTCTGGTCCCTGCTTATCTGGGATCGTTTTCATGCCGCGGGATCGACGCGGAAAAATTCGGGCCGGACGACTTTGTCATGTGGCGGGCTTTCGGAATGTGGGCGGCGCGGCACGGACTTGCCTCAAACAGCGGCGCCTTCGCGCGTCACGACATCAACAAGCTCAAGGCCATTTGCGCGGCGCAGCATCAGGAACTGCTGGCGGGCAAGCTGGACCCGGAAACGGTCTATGTCATGCCTCCGGCAGTCGCCGGGCCTGATGTGCAAGCGGCGATCGCCGCGAAAGCCAACTGCGTCGCGACTGGTCCCGCCGGGGCGGGATTCCAGTTTTGTCGCGTCAAATAGGCAAGCAAGGCAGACAGGCAAGACTGACAAGCAAGACTGACTGACAAGACAGGCGTCAGACAATCTTGCGATTCTGCAGGATCTTCAGGAACGAACGGCCGCGGATCTCGTCCAGCGTCAGGCCCGTGCGCAGGGCCTCGGCCTCGGTGATCGCGCCGCAGCTGATCCCGCGCAGGAAGAAATTCAACAGTCCCTGGCCGGTCGCCGCGTCATCGAAGACGTCGCCGAGCAAAGTCGCCTTGGCGGCCTTCTCGACAAACCCCTTGAGGCGTTCCGATACGGAATCGAAACTCTCGAGGAAGAACGCGTACATCGCGGCGTAACGGACGGGGAGTTGCGCCGGGTGCAAGTCCCAGCCCTGGTAGTAGCCAGTCTCGAGTGAGTGGCGGATGTGCTTGTAACTGAGCTGCCACGCGCGATAGACGACGGCGCGGTTCTCGTCGATTTGCTGTTTCGTCAGTGACGATCCCGCGGCGGCGCGATGCGGGCCGACCGGCATGACGTTGGTCGCGCCATCGGAGATCATGACAGGCGTTGTCGCGAGGCTGACCTGAAGCACGTGCTTCGCGAAATCACAGACTGGGTTGGCCATCGTCTGGAACGAGGCCGTGATCTGGCAACCTGCCGTGTAATCATAAGTCCCGAAGTGGGCGCCAACGCAGCGACCGTCACCGGCGTCGACAATCTCGCGCAACGGGGAGCGTCCCGTGTCGTCGATGATGATTTGCGGCATCTCGACCATGATCTCGAACTTGATCGAGTTTTTCGGCATGCCGCGTTTTTTCTCGGCCTCGGCGAGAAGTTCCGCCAGGGCGCGCGACTGCGCCGCGACAGTGATCTTGGGCAAGGTGATGACAAAATTTGGCGGCAACTTGTTGCCGGTCTCTTGCAACAGCGTGTTCAGGAAGATGTCGAGTGTGCGGACGCTGCGGTTG
>CAWUNT010000067.1:0-8876 GCA_963923405.1 uncultured bacterium
CGTGCGGACCGTCGTCGCCCACCCAGCCACCGGCCTGGCCGTGGCGGGGGGCGATGACATCGTCTCGCCCGGTGGCAGGGATGAGGTCTCGAACCTTGTTGGCAAGGCCGGGTTCTCCCGCGCCGGGGTACGCCTCGCGGGAGTATTGCAAAAGCAACTGGCCAAGACTGGAAAGATCGACCGCGTCGTGATTTTGTCGGACGACGATGCCCATTCCTGGGGGGGGCTGAATTCCGGGTTTTTCCGGGGACGCGGGGCGCTCAACAGGGTGTCGATTCGCCCTCCGTCGGATGTCGCCAATTTGTTCATCGAATCCGTACGCAAGACGTCCGGATTCTCCCGGGGCGCCGGGGTGATGATGGACCATGCCCCGGCCGCCGGGCGTGAGACATGGGAGGTCGAGATCTTGCGCCGGCGGCGCGATGACGCCACGAGTTTCGGTGGTGCCGCGTCCGGCGGGATCCCTGGCGCGGGCCTGCCTGAGATCTCGGGAACCCTGGAAGTTTTCGCGGGCGATACCGTGACAGGACGCGCGACGTGGACCCTGGCAGGCGGGGCGCAGCGCTTGCTCGTCACCGTGGAGGTTGAGGCGGCGAAGGACCAGGCGGAATACGCGGCGGCAGGTGACGTCCTGGACTTCCGCATCGACACGGAGACTCCCGACGCGATCAAGATGGACAACCAGTTCCGCGCGCGGCGTGATCTGGGACCGGGCAGCGTGCGGTTGATCAGCGAGCCGAGGGGTGAGGGCCTCTTGCAAGATGATGGATGGCAGCTGGCGACGGTGCTGGGCATCCTCGGGTATGAAGTCCGGCGTCACGACTCGGCCGCGGCCGCGGGGAACGCCCGCGCCAATCGCTGGGTGATCCAAATCGGCGGTGCCGGGCATCTCGAGAACGTCTGTCCATCGTGGTTTCCGGCACGCCTCGCGCACGCCTCAACGGTTTGGTTGGCCCCACGTGGTGGCGGAATTGACGTCTCATGGAGTGACCTGTGTACATGCTACGCGCGCTTGACGGCGACGGAAAATCCCGGGCGTTTCTGCGGTGAAGTGAATAGCCGTCAGGCGTGGATCGGACTTTTGCCGTCGCTGGGCGCGAAACAGGTCGGGGGGCGCCTCGGCGAGGAAACCGGATCCATCGCGTGGCGCGGCGGCCTGGCGGGGTCTGACGCCGCGATCATGGCGTACACGCTGCCCCTCGAGCCGTCGGTCGCGACGGGAGTCGATCACGCGCGATTCCCATTGCTCCTGAAAGGGTTGATTGAACTGGAGGAGGGGGCCGCCCGCCAGGTGGTGTCGAGTTGGCCGCGAATTCCCGATTCCTCTGCCCCTGGCGTTCGCGCGCAGGATCTGCCGCTGAGCAACGTTCCCTCGGTTGAAAGCGTTCTGCAGGTGGCGGCACCTTCGGACCTGCCGCCGGTTTACAACGCGCCCTTTACCGACCGGGAAAAGGCCCGTGACGCCGGCAACGGTAATCTGGACGAGAGGGTCAATCCCTGGCCGTGGGTGCGTGGCCTCGCGGCGACGGCGGCGGGCGCCATGATTTTCGAGGCAGCCTGGATGACTGGAAAATGGGTTCTGGCTCGTGGTTTTTTCACCGCCGGGATCTTTTTAATCGCTTTTTTCGGGGCCGTGGTTTCTTCCGGGCGCGCCAGGGCTGACGTGGAAATCATTTTCGCGAATCCTGCTGGTCCGGATTCCCGTTCTGTCTCCGGACTTGCCACGAGCGCGGGGGCGCGTTTCAATCGCCTCGCGCGTGAGGTCGCGTCACGCACGTCGATCTCGCTCGTGCCGGTGGCGCGCGTCTGGAGTCCGTCGGGGATCGATGCCGGTCCGGGGAAACCAGCGGGGATTGACCAGCCCTGGCTGTGGTCTGATGGCCTCAAGGGCCTTGTAGACAAGTCCGGGCGTCTTTCTCCCGCGACGGGCCGGTGGCTGCGCCGTGGCGGGTTCCTTGTCATCGAGGGAGTGTCTTCGCGCGAGGCCCTGGACGCGGCGTTCAAAGTGGAATTCCCGGGAACGACATGGGCCCCGGTCCCGACGGACCATGAACTGATGCGCAGTTTTTACTTGTTGGATGCCCTGCCGGCATGCGCCCCCGCGATCTGGCACCAGTTCTCGCATGACGGTCGTGTCGCTGCCGTGGCGATCCCGCGCAAGATGTCCGAGCTGCTGCGTGACGGGGCGTCGGCGGACGCGTTCCGTTGCCCGGGCGACCAGCGGGCAGTGGGGCCGGAGAAAGGTTACCGGGCCTTCGTGAACTTGCTGATGGTGGCGCTGACGACGGATTACAAAAAGGATCAGGTGCACCTGCCCGAGATCCTGAAACGGCTGAGGTGATTCCCGTGGCGCGGCTCGGCGTAATTTTGTCATTCGCGGCGCGCCTTGCGTGGTGCCTGCCGTTTGTCTTGTGTTTTTTTCCAGAACGTATCCGTGATGATCGTCCGAAGAGTCCGGCCTCGAAGGTTGTTCACGTGCTGGTCGATGATTCGGAAAGCATGAACCTGCGCCTCGGTCGCGACGGTGAGCGTCGTCGTGAAGTCGCCGCGAAACTTGTCTCCGACGCGGCGGCCGTCTGCCGGGATGCTGGATGCGAGGTCAAGTTGGCCCGTCTTTCCGAAGTGGCACCGGCGACCTCCAGTGGTTTTTCGTGGTTGGAACGGGGCCTGACTTCCTGGTGGATGGGACTGGGAACAGATCCGTGGATTGTTGTTTCCGACGGCGGTGATTCAGGGCAGGGCGGTGGCAGTGGAGTGGATTTGAACACGGTCGCGCAAGGCCCCGGCATGATCGTTGGTTTTCAACCGGCGGATCCACGAAATTTATACTTTGAATCGGTCACGGCGCCGCCTTACGCGTTCGATGGCCGCCCCGCGCAAGTCAGTGTTCAGGTCGCGCGCGGCGACGGCGGCGACGCTGGCAAGCGGGCATCAGGACTTCCGGCGGAAACAGTGCAGGTGCAGGTTCGTTCGGGTGGCCAGGTGTTGACCGCGGTGGACGTACCGTTCAAGGAATCTGAGTCCAGGATGTCAGCGCGTTTGGTGATCCCGGCCTTGCCGCGAGGCGAGCAGCCGCTGGAGTTTTTCATACTGCCATCACCCGATGAGGTCATGGTCTGGGACAATTCCCTCACGGCTGATGTCGAAGTACTGCCCAACACGCTGGGTCTTTTGCACCTGCTGGGTTCGCCGGCCTGGGACGGAAGGTTTTTCCGGCGCATGGTCAAAGGTGAGCCCAAGTTTGACCTGATCAGTTTCTTCATCTTGCGCGATCCATGGGACAACCTTCAGGTGAGCGACCGCGAGTTGAGCTTGATTCCCTTTCCGGCGGACCGGCTGTTCAAGGACGAGCTGGACAGTTTCCGCGTGCTGGTTCTGCAGGACTTCACTCTGGCGCAGTTTCTTCAGCCGGACTACCAGCAGAACCTTGTACAGTTTGTGAAAAATGGCGGGGGACTCTTGTTTCTCGGCGGGCCGCGGGCCTTGCATCGCCTCGACATGTCGAGTTCGCCCCTGCGTGAAATCCTGCCGTTCACTCCGGGCGCGGAGGCGGTATTGCCGTATGCCCGTTACCGTGAGGCATCCGCGGCGCAGAATCCGGGACAGGCTGACGGGGGCGGGGATCCCCTCGGGGATGATGCCGGTGGCCTGCCGTTTGTGGCTTCCGGATTTGACGCGCTTGGGGCCGGTTATGATCCCGGGAAAGCGTTCACGATCGAATTCGCGAATCCATCGGGCCTGCAGAGGGAACTGGCCAGTGTTTTCGACGACTGGATGGCTTCGGCGCCGGATTTGACGAAGATGAAGGGGCTCAAGGGACTGCATGTGATACCGCCCGCGCTGGTGGACGGAAAGCGCGTGACGACATTGTTGAACGCGCGGCACGCGGATGGTGGTTACTCGCCTCTCGCCATGGCCTCATTCCCCGGCCGGGGGCGGGCGCTTTGGATCCTGACCGATTCGATGTGGCGCACCGCCCTGGCAGAGACGTCGGGCGTCGCGCGTGAAACCTATGATCGTTTCATGATGTCCGGGTTGCAGTGGTTGTTGCGGCAGGACCTGCGCAAACCCTTGGTCGCCAGTCGATTCGTGATGCGGCGCAACACGAACAGCTCGCCCGGCAAACCGGACAAGTCCGGGAAGGTGGAATGGAGTGTGCGCCTGAGCGGTCCCGCGGTCCGGCACATGAATTTTCTTGAAAACGGTTGGCGATTGTCCGTTTGCGGAGCGGTCATGGACGGTCGTGCGATCGAGGCGCAAAAAGTCTCGGCCGACCAGTTCGTTTTGAACGGGATGATCCCGGTGGACGCGGTGCCGGTGATTGGTACAGGAAAACATGGTTCCGCGGGCGGAAGGCAGTTTTGCAGGATCGAGGTCGACGCGACCGACAACGCGTTCGGGTCTGTAAAGGCTGTGTCCAGCGCTTTCGTCCAGACTCCGCTGCCGGACGCGCAGGCCCTGGATTCGATTGCCTGGCTGCGCAAGTTGCGTGAAAGAAGTCGCGATGCCAGTGATTTCGTTCTTGTCGGCGCGGGGGATCCTTACGACGGTCCGGAATCGGCATCGTCACGAATCGGGCGGTGGCTTCGCGAGCATGCGTCGGCAGACCAGGACGCCGGACTCGAGTCGGCCTTCGCCGGGGCTCCGCCGTCGCCTTCGCGGGACGATCCCTATTGGCCTTTCCGCAGATGGTGGGCGTGGGCCCTGATGGGGATGATGCCGGTTGAGGTGTTGATCCGGAGGTTGCGGGTCAATTCACGTTGATCTGGATGTGCTGGGGTGAGCCGCCGCGTTTCAATTCGATTTCGATCTGGTCTGCTTGCTTCAATGACTTGAGCAACGTGACCGCGTCGCCCACGCTGTTGAGTTTTTGGCCGTTGATGCCCGTCACGATGTCCTCGTCGCGCAGGCCGCTCTTGGCGTAAACGCTGTCCGGGTCAATCTGGCTGAATTTGAATCCCACGATGGCCCCGTTTTCGGTTGCGGGTTCCGCGGTTGCCTGCATCAGCACTTTCGCGAGTTCCTGGTTCACCAGGCGGTCCCTGTAGGCGGCGGACATTTTTACCTGGTCGCGATTGCGCTCGAAACCGTCCTCGCGGAAATAGTCGGATCCGCCCGCAGGTTGCGTCCTGGGCAATGGGTCGCTGGCAACTTTACCGCCGGCGAATTCGTTGGCGAATTTGTCCTGGAAAACGAGAAGCAGCGATTTGTCGGCACGACGCAGGATCATGTATTTCGAGTGAACTTCCTGCACGACGTAGTTGTTGCTGGCGACAGGGTTGCCGCTTTTCACGGCCTTTACAGCGCCTGATGAGTTCTCCTTGACCAGGGCTACGCCACTTCCTGTGCCAGCCCGCACGATGGTCCCCATGATGGTCAGGCCGAGGGCGCTGTCACTGCTGCGCGGGATACCGCTGTGGGACGGGGCGGCCAACTGCGCGATGGTCCACGGGATGGACAGCAGCAACCACATGGACAACAGGGCCATGACGCGGTGCTGTCTCTGGATGTGGCTGGCTGCGAATGCCATTGTTTTTTTCCCGGTGTTCTACGTGTTTTTCGGCAGGAAAACGGGGCTCTTTATCCGGGCAGGACGGGAAATGGGTGGTTAAACCTCTGGATTTGCGGTTTAATTGTCGGAAAGATGATTATTTGGCAAATCCTCGACTGGTCCCGGGACCGTCGTTGACCTGCTCTCGCGTGGAGTCTTGCGGTGATCAAACAGAAGCGAGTTCGCAAAGTCCTGAACAACAAGATCCAGCAGTTGAACGATATCATCGCTGACATCGACATGTTGTTGACGGAGATGGAGACGGAATTTTTTCGCGTCTGCATTTTTGGCTCCGCCCGCATCAGTCCTGGAAGCCCGTTCTACAAGCAAGTGGAGGACCTGGCGGTAGCCCTTGCCAGCCAGGGAATCGACATTGTAACGGGTGGCGGGCCTGGATTGATGGAGGCAGCCAACAAGGGGGCGAAAGCAGGCAGCAACAAATCCCGCTCCATCGGATTGCCGATCGATTTGCCGTTTGAGACAGACGCCAACTCGCACCTGGACGTGAAGCACCAGCATCGCCGGTTCTCCTCGCGTCTCGATGAGTTCATGCGGATTTCCCATGCCGTGATCGTGACACCGGGGGGGATCGGAACTTGCCTTGAGCTGTTCTACACGTGGCAGCTCATGCAGGTGGGACACATCAAGCAGCGGCCGCTGATTCTTCTGGGCAGTGAGATGTGGAAAGGCCTGATGGGATGGCTGTCAGAACAGCCTCTTCAACAAGAACTCATGTCTGTCCGTGATTTTGAGATGTTGAAGGTGGTGGATTCCGTCGACGAGGTCCTGAAGGTCCTTGAGCCGGAAATTGAGAAATTCCGCGCCGGGACGCGAGCGATGTCCTCGGCGCAGAATCACGGTGATTCCGGCAGTTGAGTCTCAGTCGTGTGATTGGGCGAGAGCTTTCATCGCGTCTGACGGCTTGCCAGTCATCAGCAGATGGCTCGCGTTCTTCTCGAGCAACTTGAAGCAATCTTCCCAGACGTTACTTTCATTGCCGTCGATCTGGACGATCTTGACGCCGTATTGGATCGCGCCGGATTCAGCGTTCGCGAGGCGCACCACTTTGCCGACGCACTGGATCGGGCGCTGAAGCCAGTTACCCTCGGGGTCAATCGTCATCTCAAGCAGTGTGTTGACATTGAACGGCGCGCGTTTTCCACTGAGGTTTTCCATCAGGATGCCGGACTTCGAAATGTTCGCTGAACGCAGTTCATATTCCACGGGGGCGCCAAGTGTCCGCGACATGACGAGGAGTGTCTGCTCAAGGGTGCGGTAACGGGGTGCCGCCGGTTTTGCCTGCGCGCCGCTCACACTGCGGTCGAATGATGACATGATCTTTCCTCCTGTGTCCCTGCGCGTTGCTTTTCCTTGCTTCTCGTTTTTCGGCAGGTCGCGGGATTGCTTGACCAGGAAATTTTTGCCCGGGGTCAGTTGCTGTTGCTCATGTACTGGATTTGGCGAAAATCAAAAACAGAGAGGCTGCTGCCGGAATATCCGGAGACTCCGGAACAGAAAGAGGATGATCCCGGGAAATAATCCGAGGAAAGCGAGTTGAAGCACCGCAGCCCGGGAAAAGCGGCCCCGCAACTCATCGTATTGGCGTTGGTTCCGTCGGCAATATACATCTGGCCGCTGTAACATTGCGGCACGAGTTGCGACTGGATCCACGGCCCGATGGAGGTGTTCGCGTCGAGGTCGGACGTAGTCAGGGCCCTGCAGGTCGGCGTGTTGGTCCTCATGTTGAAACTGATCATGATCTCGCCGGTGCCGCATTCAGCGGTCGGCGATGGTGGGGCCGAGGGCAGGGGCGCGCAGCGAAGGTCCTGTGAGTTATAGCCAGTCGCGTACTGTCCGGAGGTGCACGCCTGACGCTTCAGCGTCGCGTTGGCGAAATATTTCTCGCACAGTTTCGGGCGTGATTGGCCGCCGAAAACAGGGTTCATCGGGTTCGTCCAGCTCATGTAATACTGCAAGTCGTTCTCGTCTTTCGGTTCACGCAGTGGGTTTTTCCCGAACTCGTTCCACGTGCCGCGTTTCCTGAGCGCGATGGAAAGGGTCACGGAACGCTGCGACTCGTCACATTCCGCGCGTCCCCACCAGTTCTTGCTGATGGCTCCGGCGCCGGTAAAGAGGTCCTGCGCGTTCGGATTAGGCTCCAGGATCGCGTCGCCGCGAGAGTCCCGGAGTGTCAGGAAGCCACAGGTCGCGTTGGTGGGAAACACGCCATTGTTGTGGTCATATAGCGCGCCTGCCTCGCCGACTTTCAATGTCTTGTCACAATCAAGATCCTGCGTCAGGCGAATCAAAAACGTCTGGATGTCGTACTTGAGTTCTGCTTGCCTCTGCGCCTTGAAGGTTGTCTCGATGATCGAGACGACAATCGCGGTGACGACGGTAAACAGACCGATCGCCATGATCACCTCAAGGAGTGTCATGCCTGTTTCGCGCGTCGTCGTGTTGTTGCCCGGATCCGGCCCCGTGGAGGGATCACGGAATGGTCGCAGGCAAGACCGAAAAGTCAAAGTAGCCTCCATCCCATGACCAGCCAACTCCCGGCGCGCCACCGCAGCCGTCGGACATCGATGGCAGGTAATCCTTGGTCGAGCTGTTGTAGCAGCGGCGGGCCTTGTACGTGCTGGCGCACTTCATGGTGTTGGGGCTGCTGCTGTCCGCGACATACACTTGCGACGCGGTGCAATTCGGAATGACTTGCTGCCGCAGCCACGTCTGGATTCCGGAAATTGCCGACAAGTCCGTTGTTGTCAGGTTCCGGCACTTGGGCTTGTTTGTCTGCATGTCGAATCCGTAGGCGACTTTGCCCGTGCCGCAATTATCCGCCACGTTTGGTGTCGGCATCGGCGCGCATGTGACGCTGTCCCCGGAGGCGAGTCCAGTCACATATTGCGCGTTTGGCGACTGGCTGCAGTCGCGCACGGCAGTGCTGCCGGCAAAGTAGCTCTCGCAAAGTTTTGGCTTGCCAGATCCCCCGAACAACGGGCTGGGGGCCGCGGTCCAGTGCTGCAGTTGCAGCACGTCCGAGGCATCATTGTTGGCTTTCACCGGATCCTTGCCGTATGCCCACGATCCAGGGTCCTTCATGGCGACGTAGATGACGATGCTTCGCTGGGTCTCGTCGCAACGCGCCATGGCCCACCAGTTTTTGGTGACGGGACCCGATCCCGTGAAAACTCCCTGTGCCGCCGGATCTGGAGTCAGAATGTCCTGGCCGCTGGAAGATTTCAGGGTCAAATACTGGCAGTTCGCGTCGGTTGGCGACGAAATGCTGGCGAATGTCTGGCCGCAATCGAGGTCATTGTTGATT
>CAWUNT010000068.1:0-8859 GCA_963923405.1 uncultured bacterium
ACAAGGAGTATCGTCGGCAGCGTCAGATGTGTATAAGAGACAGGATTATGACGGCCTAGCGGAGCCTTTTCTTGGATCAGCACATACACCCCAAGCTCAGAACGGAACTCGAGCGTTTTCGTCGCGCGCTGGCCGCCGCGCGCCAGCGACTTCCCTCCGCCTGCCTCGCGCCCGAGACCATTTGCATTGGCGCTGATGACGCACAGGTCCAGCTGGCCACGGCGCCAGGTGGCACGATCAACTTGACGATCCTCGGCGTGGTCCACGGGAACGAGATCGCCGGCCTCCCGGTGCTCGCGTCATTGATCGAGAAAATCCTCGACGGCGGGATAAAAGTGACAAAACCCGTCGCCTTTGGACTGGGCAACTCCGTCGCGGCACTAGCCGGCAAGAGGTTCATTGACCGGGACTTGAACCGGAGTTTCGGGGGAGCGAGCCTTGGATCCTCTCACGAGGGCGCTCGCGCGAGGGAACTGCAGGAAATCCTCTCCCGCACACGCTACCTGGTTGACCTGCACCAGACGCGGGAACCATCCGAGACTGCTTTTTTTATTTTCCCCTTCGCGCGCAGGTCGTTTGATTTCGCGCGAATGATCTCGACGGAATTGCCGGTAGTCACCCATTGGTCCGGTTCATTCTCCCGCGACGGCATGTGCACCGACGAGTATGTGAACTCAAGGGGAGGCACTGGGATCACCATTGAACTCGGTCAAGCCGGGTTCGAGGAGACGCAAGTCGCCACAGGGCTTGCCAGCGCGCTTCACGCGCTCCATGTCACGGCGTCAGCGACTGTGCGCGAACTCCCGCGTGTCGAAGTGAAGCCTGGATTCAAAGGCTCCATCTACACATGGGCCGGAACTGTCCCGTATCCCGGCTCGGGCGAAGTCCGTCTGGTACCCGACCTGGTCAATTTCCAGAAGTTGAATGCGGGAGACGTGATTGGCACCTGGGAAGGATCCGCCATCACCTTGCCGGTCGGTGGCAGGATACTTTTCCCCAAATACATCCGTCCAGGAACACCGGATGCTGACGCGCCAAGACCCGCGGAACTTTGCCGCGTGATCCGGACTGTGACCGAACAGGAGCTTCCCGAATGAAAAACAAGAGCATCGCACCATTGGCCGCAATCCTCCTGTTCACCCTGATTTGCGCGCGCGCGCAGGCGGCCGACAAACCGGCGCCATCCCCGTCAGCGGCCGACAAACCCGCGCCGCCTGCCAGCCCAGCGCCATCAAGTCATCCTCTAGCGAGTCCGGCGCCGGATGCCGGGCAAGTGAAGAAGGATGAAAAGGAGACTCAAAAGGAAAAAGACCAGCAGAGGGAAAAAGCAGCGCAGATGGAAGGAGCTGATTTCCAGAGAATCTGCGCCAATGAATTCCATTTGCCATTCAGCCGGAAACTTGTCTTTTCCCTCGATGGAACCCAAGCCTACGCGATGGTTCCCGTCTTTTCGGCAGAGGATCGGGGGAGGAAACTGGTTTACTTTGACTTGCAACTGGTCGGCGGAACGGCGGCCCCGCACTTTGGCCTGAAGAACACTTTGAATGCCGACCTGGTCACGACCCTCGACAGCCACGGGTTCGCCTCGAGCGTGGCAGCGGTGATTCTTCCTCCGGCATTCGCCAGTTGTGGACGCGGAGACATGGAACTGATCTCGGGTTTCACCAGCTCAACGGGGCCAGTCCGGCGCAAAGGGTTCCTTGGCGTTGTGCCCTCATTCCGGGTACCGGTCCTGTATGAACCGCTCAACCGCAACCTGCTGCAACTCGACACCGATACGATGCAGTCACGATTCCTTGTGAAAGTCCCGCCTGGCCTCCACATCATTCACGTGGACCCACTCGGCGGCAAATTGACCCTTTGGGACAACGGCCTCCGCACGCTGTCGCTGACCAACATCACGATGACCGCAAACCAGCCCGCGAATGTCCCGCGCAAGTTGAAAAGCATCAAGGTCAAGGACGGTTACCAGATTCTCCAGACCGGGGCCCGGTTCGCGGCGATGCGGGTATCCGCCACTGACAATACCATCACGATCCACGAGATCCCGGCGTGGACTGGCGTAACCAAAGAGGGCGAATACAAATTGAAATTGCCTGCGGCGTTCAGCGCCACGCAGGCGCAAGTGTGGCCTAATTTTGACCGGAAGATCGCCCTCGTCACCGCGAAGACCGATGACGTGCGGCGCCGCTGGCAGAAAGTGTTCCTTTACGACTACAGTGACGGACGCTTGATTTATGAATTCGCGGCCAAAGGAACTGACTACTTCGGTGAAGTGGGAATCTCGCCCAACACAAAATCGATCGTTGTCGTCGGAATGAATGGCAGCCAGTCAGTCGCCGATAAAGTGATCGTCAGGGATCTCGCGAAAGAAACCACCCGCGAGATCAAATTGACGAGTCCCTAATCGCGGGACGCAGGGGATTTCAGTTTTGTCCAGAGTCCGTCCATGTCGGGCGGCATGGGCGCCTCGACCTCGACCTCCGCGCGCGTCACGGGATGGGTGAACCTCAGCATCCCGGCGTGCAGGCAAAGCCTGGGGAATCCTGCCCGTTCCTGAACATCTGACGTATTGCCGTTCTCAAAGTAATCCAGGAACACATTCTCGTCAGGATGGTACAACTTGTCGCCGACAAGATGATGTCCCGCGAACGCCGCGTGGATACGAATCTGGTTGGTACGTCCCGTTTTCGGCACCGCACGGAGCAGAGAGTGAGCCGGCCCTCGATCAAGGGCAACGAATCCCGTCTCGGCATCCAGGCCGCCTTCGACGACCCATTTCTTGATCCGGATCAAAGACTCCTTCAGATCCCCGATTGCGCCGCTCTCCGTCCAGCTGTCTCGCGCGACCACACCATTGACGATCGCCACGTATTCCTTGTGGACACGACGCGCGGCCCAGTCCGCCGAGAGCTTCATCCTGGCGTGCGGGGTCGCGGCACACAGAACAATTCCGCTCGTCTCGCGGTCCAGGCGATGCAATGCCGACCATTCCCGGCCAAAACTCTCCCACACCAGGTTGGTGAAAGTGTTTTTCCGGTATGGGCCGTTTTCGTGCATGGGCAGATTACCAGGCTTGAAGATGGCCATGACATCACCATCTCGCCAGATCTCGCGGATCCCGCGGTCAACGTCTGGTTCAACGGAGGGTGGATGAAAAAAATCAAGCCGGTCACCCCGCTCCAGGCGGTAAGCGGGAAAGGCCCGCTCACCATTTACCCGCAGGCAACCCGAGAAAATGCGGTGCTGCCACCCGGACCGGGTCAGGAATGGAAAACGGCGCGCGAGGAAACCGTCCAGGCGGTCCCCCAGACCCTCGTTTTCGATGGCAGAGCCAAGGCTGCGAAAATGTTCAGGTAAACGTTGCATGTCCAACATGAAGCTTGGGAGTTGCTGGGCCTCCACGACTCGGATACGCTCTAACACCACTATGGCCGCCCAGGGTATCAAAATCGTCGTCACCAACCGCAAGGCGAGCCACGAATACGAGCTCGGCGCCAAATACGAGGCCGGGATCGTCCTGCAGGGCACTGAAGTCAAATCGATCCGCGCCGGAAAGATCAACATCACCGACGGTTGGGTCGACATTGACGCCAACGGCGAAGCCTTTCTCCGCGAAGTCCAGATCAGTCCTTACAGCCATGGCAACATCATGAACCATCCGGAAAAACAGCCGCGCAAGTTGCTGCTTTCCCGGTCGGAGATCAACAAAATCGCCCACCAGACGGAGACCAAGGGCCTGACGGTCGTGCCTCTGCGGGTATACTTCAAGAATGGTCTCGTCAAAGTTGAGATCGCCCTCGCGAAAGGCAAGAAGGCCCACGACAAACGCCAGAGCGAAAAGGCCAAATCAGCGAACCGGGAAATTTCAAGGGCGATGCGCCAGAAATAAGACGAAGGCAAAACGGGGAAAAGATGGACAAGAAAGTGACAAAGCCGATCCGCGTTTACACCACCACTTATTGCCCCTACTGCGTCAGCGCCAAGAAACTGCTCGACACGCTCGGCCTCTCGTATACAGAGACCAACCTCGACAATGACCCGGACCTCCGCACGCGATTGAGCCGGGAAAACAACGGTTGGCGCACCGTTCCCATGATCTTCATCGGCGACCACTTCGTCGGCGGATTCACGGATCTCAAGTCCCTGCACGACGCAGGAAAACTTAATGAACTTCTCTAAGGGGATGTTCCTCGCAAGCGGCATCGTCCTGGCGGTCGCCGCCGCCGCGGCCGCGTTGCGCGAACCTGGTCCGGCATCCGAAAATCGGCTTGCGGCACGCTCAAAACCGGCGGAGACGAGCGTCCCGGCACGCGCGCAGGGCCTTGCCGAAGCGTTCGGGTTCGACAACCCCTCCGAAATAGAGGCCGCGCAACGATTGCGTGTCTTGTTCACGACCGGTGCCTACGCCAGGACGCTGGCGACGATCGAGGAACTGCTGGCAAAGCGCGACATTTCACCCGCGTTTCGAAGCTGGCTTCAAGCACAACTTCCCGCGGTCCTCGCGAGTGATGGATGGGCATCCATCGGGACCGGGGATTGCGACCGGGCGGTCGAATCCCTGCGCCGCGCGGCACTTCTTCTCAGGGATTCCGAGGCCCCGCCGCAGATGCGGGCTGATATCCACCGTGGCCTTGGATTTTGCCTGAAAAAAAATGGACAGCCCGGAGGCGCCGAGGAAAACCTGCTGGAAGCCCTCAAGGTCAACCCTCGCGACGAGGAGTCTCGCTTTTTGCTGGCCGATGTTTATGAAAGCGACGGCCGCTTTTCAGACGCTGTTCGAACCCTTGAGGATGGAACCCCGTCACCCGAACTGACCAAAAGACTGGAAGTGATGCGACGCCGGGCAGGCGAAGGTGACTTGCAGCAAACGCAAAGAACAGAGCACTTCAGCATTTCATATCGCCAGGGCCAGCACGAGGGACTGGTGGCGCAAGCGGCTCAGATCCTCGAAAGCAGCCTGGATGAGTTCGTTGAAAAATATGGCTACCGTGAGCCCGCGACGCCAATCGAGGTGATCCTGTATCCGACGGAGAGATTCTCCTGGGCCCTTGGCGGGGTGCCGGACTGGGCCGAGGGTATCTTTGATGGCCGGATGCGGATTCCGGTAAAACGCGCGCTGTCTGGCGCCGGACCGTCCGGCGCCCTCGTCGCCCAGGTCCTTCGTCACGAATTGGTTCATGCGATGAACTCGAACATGACGGGCGGCCGGGCGTTGCCACCATGGCTGGAGGAAGGCCTGGCGCAAAGGATCGGGGAAATGGCCCCCGGGACGTCCTTTCCTTTTCCAGTCAAACCGGCGCCTTTCGTGCCGTCCACGGATTTCGGGTCGTCCTACATGAGCTTTGGGGCGGCGGCGGCGGGATCCATCTACGGACAGAGCCTTTACCTCGTGCTGACCGTCGAAAACCTTGAGTCCGACGCCCTGCGCAGGATCATCCAAGGCATGAACAACAATGGCGGGACGTCCTCTGACACGATCCTCTCTCCCGTCAGCCTCACTTTCGAGCGCCTTTATCAAGTCGCGTCGATCTGGTGGAAAGAGCGGCGTGAGCTTGCCGCCCGCTGAAAGTCCTGATAATCGACCTCGTCGTGGAAACCTTGCTCAGACCAATCATCAACGACGCGCTGCTCGCCTGCGGACGAAGCCCCGGATCCTTCATGGGGATGGATGGCATCAGGGCCGTTTTTGACTCACAAGGCCTCGACCTCGAAGGAAAAATCGCCATCGAGCGAAAGATCCTCGAAGCGCTCGAAAAGGCGCGCGCGGACGGCCGTATCCCGGCAGACCTGCAACCGGTCATCTATTTCAGGCGCTCTGGCGCGGGCTCAACGACAGGCGCCGGGGCAGGCCCGGCGGCAGTGCCGGCGGCACCCAAATCCGGGCCGTTCGGCTTGCGCTTCGCGCGAAAACCCATCCCGGGCGTGAAGCACGTCATCCTTGTGGCCTCCGGCAAGGGCGGAGTCGGCAAGAGCACCGTCAGCGCCAACCTTGCGGTGGCACTTGCCAAGGACAACCGCGTCGGCCTTCTTGACGCCGACGTATACGGCCCCTCGGCCCAAATCCTGCTTGGCCTGACCGGAAGCATGCCTGTTACCTCGGGACGCAAACTGGTGCCGCTCGAGGGTCACGGCGTGAAAGTCGTGTCATTCGGTTTTCTGACGGACCCGGCGCAACCCGTGATCTGGCGAGGCCCCATGGTCTCAAAGGCGCTGGAACAATTTTTCTACGATGTCGACTGGGGCGAACTCGACTATCTGATCGTGGACATGCCTCCGGGGACTGGCGACGTGCAAATGACTTTCGCCGAGCGGCTGCCCATCGCGGGCGCCATCATCGTGACAACGCCACAGGATGTCGCGCTGATCGACGCGCACAAGGCGCTGTCCATGTTTGAAAAACTGTCTGTACCAGTCTTGGGGGCAGTCGAGAACATGGCCTGGTTCAAATGCGTTAAATGCGGCCACGAGGAACATATCTTCGGCCACGACGCCTTCCAGGATTTCATTGCGCGACGCGGATTGAATCTCCTGGCCCGGATTCCCCTGCGCAAGGAGATCCGCCAACGCAGTGACGAGGGGATGCCATCAGCGAGGTCATCAGGCCAGGAAAATGACGCGACCCTGTCGAATCCGTGGGCGCAACTTTCAGAAGCCGTGTACGCAGCGCTTCCACCGTCTTGAAGCCCGCTCGCGATGAAAAGTCCGCCATCAAAGAGTAAAACCCCGTCCATCGTGATCGCGCTGGGCGTTGTCAGCCTGTTGACTGACATGTCGTCGGAAATGATCTATCCGCTTCTACCCGCCTTCCTGACACAAGTGCTAGGCGCGTCTCCCGCGGCTCTCGGATTGATCGAGGGCATCGCTGAATCGACATCGGCGTTTCTTAAAGTTGCCTCGGGATCGTTCGCCGACCGGATGCCGCGGCGAAAACCACTGGTACTGCTCGGGTACGGCATCGCGTCGATCGTCCGGCCACTCGTCGCTTTCGCCCAATCCTGGCCTTTCGTTCTGATGATCCGGTTCACGGACCGCGTAGGAAAGGGAATCCGCTCGGCTCCGCGCGACGCGTTGCTCGCCGACGCGACAGATCCGCGGAACCGGGGTGCCGCCTACGGCATCCATCGCGCTCTTGATCACACCGGAGCCGTCTTTGGACCGTTGTCAGCGAGCTGTTGCCTTCTCGTCCTCGGGCTCGGCTACCGCGAAATCTTCCTTGTCGCGGCCATACCAGCGTTCGTGGCAATGCTTGTGCTCATCTTCTTTGTTCGCGAAGTAAAACGGCCCGCGACGCAACTTGCCGGAGGACCCGGGCTCAACTTGCGTACCTTGAGGCAGGACTGGCAGAGACTGCCCCGCAACCTGAAGACCCTTTTCGTCGCGATCTTCTTTTTCACGCTTGGCAACTCCAGCGACGCCTTCCTGATACTGCGACTCAACGACGCGGGGGTGCCTCCCGCTGCTTCGGCGATGGCATGGGCCGCGCTCCATGTCGTGAAAGTGGGAGCCACATGGGCAGGAGGTCGCCTCTCAGACCAGGTGGGAGCCCCCCGTATGCTCATCTGGGGCTGGATCTGGTATGCCGTTATTTTCACGGCTTACGGCCTTGCCAAAGACCCAGGAACCATCATCAGCCTCTTCCTGCTTTACGGCATTCATTTCGGGTTTGCCGAACCGTCCGAACGGGCGATTGTCGCCGCGATGGCGCCCGCCGAGCTCCGGGGGACCGCCTTCGGGTTGTTTTATTTCATAACGGGGCTCGCCGCGTTGCCTGCAAGTCTCCTGTTTGGCTGGCTTTTTCAATCCTTCGGAGTCGCTGTCGCATTTTCGGTGGGCGGAGCCCTTGCCTTGACGGCCTGTCTGATTGTATGGATCAGCCTGATTGAGAACAATAAAACGAGATTTTACGCATGATACCTCCATTTCTGAAACCCTTGCTGCGCAGGGCATTCATCGCCATCTTCCCGCTCGCGGGAACCCTGGCCACGACACAAGTCGCGCGCGCTGACGCCGGCGCCGAATTCAATCTGGTTGAAGGTCCCGCTGGTGTGACCACATCAGTTGACCGGGTCTACGCGGTTACCCGTGGCGACATGGACTACATGGGCGTATCAAAACTGGAGTTCTACGAGATCGATGATGCCCGCTCGAGCCTGGACATCATTCGCGGCCTGATTGCCAAAATGAGCCCGGCGGGAAAAATCTCGCTCGACTCATGGTGCCGGGAGCAACCATCACCAGCGTCTGTGGGACCCAACGCGTGCGCGCGCCTCCTGCTCAAGAAACACGTGACACGTCGGTACAGCGCGTTTGCCAAGTCTATCATCTCGGCGCTGGACCCCGATCAAGCCGAATACCACAAGCTCTCGGAAGATTGCGTGATCATGTCCGACGCTCCGGATCAATGGCTCGGGAACGACTATCTGGAAGTTTCAGTGACGACTGATTACTACAGCGTCGATGTCATGATCTCGTTGATGATGAGCCGGGACTTGAAGCGCGCGATCCTTGCTTTTTACGACTTTGGCGCTTGATTACTTGCGACTCGCCACGCGTTGTGGCGATCCGGAGAGCGACGGCTGTCCGCAAGGCTGACGTCGCATCAGGAATACTTCCGCAGGCTGTGGCTCCAGCGAGGGAATCCCGGATCCACGCCGGCCACTTTTCCAAATGAACCTGACCTGAAACAAGCTCTGTTCTGATACCGGCGGCAATAGACCGTGAGACACAGGCGAAAGCGGCCTTGCCCTCTGCCAGAATCTCACCTGAGGCGACGCACGACTGATCGTCTGACGCGCCCTCGCCGGTCAACACGAGGCGATGGCTGCCCAGAAGTGAGTCGAATCCACAATAGTCCAG
>CAWUNT010000069.1:0-8652 GCA_963923405.1 uncultured bacterium
GGAGATGTGTATAAGAGACAGCCGCGAACACAGCGACCGGGATCGCGATCGAGAACACCGAGGCTCTGGCTAGAAAGCTGGTTTTGCGCATGTCGGCAGGTCCTTGATTGAGATGGCTGAAGGTCACTCCATCTTACCAAGTTCGGACCCGCCAAGGCACGCCCCGGCGCGACCTGATTCAATTGAGAGTTCCAATAGATGTGGCGTTTCCGCTAGCATCTTCAGAAGGTAACGACCAAGGAGGTTCCCATGAGCCAGACCCCGACCAGATTGCCGGGTCAATTCAGGCGCGTATTGATGGCATTCGCGATCGCGTGCATGCCAGTTGCGGGGACCGCTGCTCCGCGCTCAACATGGGTGGATCTGGGCTCGGTAGTCCCCAGCCAACAATCGATCGGACTCGCCGAATCCATGATCCGCAGTAAAGCCCTGGAACAGATGACCACCATCGAGCGACGGGAATACCTTGACGACCATCCTGTCTCCGTCGTGCACGGCCCCGGGGGTAAACTGCATCTCGTGGACGGCCATCACTTGTCCTGGGCGCTCGTAGACCTTGCGTCACGTGGGATCATGGAAGCCAAGGCCCCAGCCAAAGTCCTGGCCGACCTGTCATCGTCAACTGACGAGGAATTCTGGCGCACCATGAGGGAAAGAAACTGGGTTTGGCTTTTTGACGCGGAGGACAATCGCATCCAGCCGGCAGACTTGCCGCTCAGGCTGCCAGACCTTAAGGATGACCGCTATCGCAGCCTTGCCTGGCTGCTGCGCGAGGAAGGGTGTTTCGAGGATCTCGACCAGCCGTTTCAAGAATTTTACTGGGCCCGCTACCTGCGGAAAAAAGTGACCATGAATGACAACCGTGCAGGCACCCTGAGGACGGCCCTTCTGGCGGCGAAAGCTCTGGCGCACAGCGAAGATTCTGCCGCACTGCCAGGATATCTCAAGCAGCACGCGCAAAGTCCGCATACGGAAATCAGCAAAAAAAACCGGCGCCGGATCGACTCACTGGAATCGGTTTCCGGGCGCCGTTAGCGGTGGGGGTGGCGGAGAGAGTGGGATTCGAACCCACGAGGGCTGTTACACCCTACACGCGTTCCAGGCGTGCGCCTTCAACCACTCGGCCATCTCTCCGTGGGAACACGAAGCGCAGACCATAGCAGAACTGGTGGTACAGGCAACGGCAAGATTGATCCGGTGTGATGAAATGGCAGGCACTTTCCGCCTATTGACGGTTTTTACGGATCTTGCTTAAGTGATAACAGGTTACTTTAACGATTTGCTGCCTATGTCTGCCCCCCGATGTCCGGGACTGTGTGATGTAGCGGCGAAAATCAAGTCAAGGAGTGATGTATGAAAAAGGTAATTCTCGCTGCTGCTCTCATCGGTCTCTCTGCTCCGGCTTTCGCAAACGAAGCTGCTGCTCCGGCTGCTGCTGCCCCGGCTGCTGAAGCTCCGGCTGCTGCTCACACCGAAACCACCACCGAAGCTCCGAAGAAGGCAAAGAAGGCTGCCAAGAAAGCTGCCAAGAAGGCTGCCAAGAAAGAAGCTACCGAAGCTGCTGCTCCGGCTGCTCACGGCGCGACCGAAGGCGCTGCTCACGCTGGCGGCGAGCACAAGTAATTCGCCAACCGGTAATTCCGGACGATCGCCCTGGCCAAAAGCCGGGGCGATTTGTTTTTTGGGGCGTTGTTTTTTATGCCGCGTTGTTCAAGTGCCATAGCGCCATGCCTCGGATCTCTGCTATTGTCCTGCCTAATTGTTCGAAACAGATCCTGCCGAAAGTGGAATTGAGGAGTTGCCTGACCTATGAACCAGATGCGTTTCCGGTTGATCTTCGTCAGTGTCCTGACTGCGCTTGGCATCCTTGCCGGCGTCCCATCCATCGTCTACTTCTCGTTGCCCCCTGAGGTTCGCAACGACCCCACCGCGGTAAAGGCCAAGCTCCCGAAATGGCTGCCGGCTGCCTACGTAAACCTCGGCCTCGACCTGCAAGGCGGCGTCCAGCTCGTTCTCGGTGTCGACACGACCGAGGCCGTGGAAAACAAACTTGGCCGGATCGGAACCGAATTGCCCGACTGGGCCAAGGAAAAGGCAATGACGGTCCAGACCAGTTACGTCTCCAAGGGGCGCGCGCGCCTGCACATTGAGATGGCTGACGGAACGGACATGGAAAAGTTCAAGTCCGCCTTCACGGAATCATTCCGGGGCCTCAAGCAAGAAGGTCAGGTGACTGGCACCACCATCGAATACGCTTTCAACGAAGACCGTATCAAGGACATCAAGGCCGCCGCCATCGATCAGGCAGAACGCGTGGTCCGTTCTCGGGTTGACAAGTGGGGCGTCGCCGAACCACTCATCAGCCGCCGTGCCGACAATTCCGTCCTGGTCCAACTCCCGGGTTTCAAAGATCCGGAAAAGGCCAAGGAATTCCTGGGCCGCACCGCGCAACTCAAATTCAAAATTGTCGATGACGACTTTACTGGCTTCAACTCGCTGACTGGCAAGTTACCCGAAGGCGTCACGGCAGAACGCGACATGTCAGGCTACGCCCTCATATCCGAGAATCGCGACGCCATCGTTACGCTCGCGAAGCCGTTGATTCCCGCCGACCGTGAATTGTTGTTCAGCGAGGAAACACTCGCGGGCAACAAGACTCGCTACCGGACATATGTCGTCAAGGCTGCCACGGAACTTACCGGCGAGGACGTCCTCGACGCGTTTGTGACCATCGACAACTCCCAGCTTGACCAGCGCCCCGTTGTCTCGATGCAATTCACGGGACCGGGAGGAAAACGCTTTGAGAACATCACTGGAGCCAACGTCAAGCGTCGCATGGCGATCGTCCTTGATGATGTGGTCCAGTCGGCGCCCGTGATCCAACAAAAAATCTCGGGCGGAAGCGCCCAGATCACACTCGGTAGCGGCCAGGCGTACGACAAGATCGTCGAAGAGGCGAACCAGCTCTCGATGATTCTGAAATCCGGCGCCCTGCCCGCGACGATCAAAGTCCTCGAAGAGCGCCAGGTCGGCGCCAGCCTCGGCCCCGAATTGGCCAGCCAAGGTATTCGTTCGACCATCGCCGGGCTGCTTTTTGTCTTCGGCTTCCTCCTGTTCTATTACCGCCGCCCGGGATTGATCGCGTCGTTCGCCTTGTTGCTCAACGGCGTGTTCCTTCTGGCCCTGATGGCGATGTTCAATTTCTCGCTCTCGCTGCCCGGCATCGCGGGCTTCATCCTGACCCTCGGCATGGCCGTTGACGCCAACGTCCTGATCAACGAGCGCATCCGCCAGGAACTTCGTGAAGGCAAGACCGGCCGCAAGGCCCTGGACCTGGGCTTTCAGCGGGTTTTCTGGACCATTGTGGACTCGAACGCGACGTCCCTTATCGCGGCCACGGTTCTCCTTCAGACCAACTCATCCGGCCCCATCCGTGGATTCGCGATCACACTTCTCCTGGGTCTGCTGGTCTCCTTGTTCACTTCCCTCTATTGCTCGCGCCTGATGTTCGATTGGATCGTCGCGCGCTGCAAAACGGAGAAAGATATCCGTGTTTGGCTCGGCGGTTCCTCCGAGCACAAGGAGCACAAGCCACTCAATTTCAATTTCCTCGGGAAGGCTCCCGGCGCGATCGCGATCACGACACTGATCGTTGTCGTCTCTCTCGCAGCCTGGTCCAGCAAGGGAATGAACTGGGCCGTTGATTTTGCCGGTGGTACCGAAGTCGAAGTGAAGTTCGCGCAGTCTGTGGCTTCGTCCCAGCTCGAGGACGCGGCACGCAAGGCCGGTATCAATGACGTGACGATTCAAGCTCTTGGTGGCGGCAAGCAGCAGTATTTGTTGCGCTTTGACCGGGATGAGGCCAAATCCTCCGGCGCACAGGCCAACAACATGGCCTCGGAAAGGACCATCAGCGTTGACTCCCGGACTGACAAGTTCAAGACCAACCTGTTGTCTGACTTGAGCAGCGCCAGCCCGGAGATCTTGCGGGTCGACTATGTCGGACCCCAAGTGGGCAAGGAACTCCGCACCCAGGGAGCCGTATCCCTTTTGTATGCGCTTATCGGAATCGTCCTCTACATCATGCTTCGCTTCGACATCCGCTTTGCCCCCGGATCCGTCGTGAAAATGATCATGGACATCCTGCTCGTCGTCGGATTCTACGTCCTCGCCCGGATCTCTTTCGACCTGACGTCGATTGCGGCGCTTCTGACGGTCGCAGGCTACACGGTCAACGACACGGTTGTTATTTACGACCGCATCCGTGAAAACCTGGAACTCCATCCGCGCCGCAATCTGCGCGAGAACGTCAACAACGCGATCAACGAAACCCTGGGCCGTTCCATCAATACTTCTGTGTGTACGCTGCTCTCCCTGGTTGGAATCATTGTCTTTGCCTCGGGCAGCATCTGGAACTTCGCAGTGGCAATGGCCATTGGGGTTGTGGCCGCCACCTGGTCGTCGACCTTCCTGGCGACGATGTGCGTTGTCTGGTTTGATGTCTGGAAGAAGGCTAAGGCCTTGCCGGCCAAGGCGGTTTCGTAGTAGCTCAGGAGCGGGGGTCCAGACTGATAGCTAGGTCCCAGGTGGTGGTGATCCGCGAACCCCGCCAGGACCGGAAGGTAGCAACGGTACCGGTTTCGTCCAGGTATCTGGTGTATCTAGCTATCACTCTGGACCCCCTATTTATTGAGGTTCATTGAGGTTTTTCGTGACGCAACCGGCAACACATCAACCGCTGGCAAGGAAATACCGCCCTCAGACATTCGACCAGCTCGTGGGTCAGGAAACCACGGCAAAGGCACTGGCCAATGCCATTCAGATGGGCCGGACGCCCCAGGCCGTCATCTTCTCCGGGGTGCGGGGCGTCGGCAAGACGACCACAGCCCGTCTGTACGCCAAGGCCCTCAACTGCGAATCAGGCCCCACCCCGACGCCTTGCGGCACTTGCGCAAGTTGTCGCGCGATCACCGAAGGCAACCATGAAGATGTCCTCGAGATCGACGGTGCCTCGAACACAAGCGTCGATGATGTGCGCTTGCTCCGTGATTCCATCGGCTACGTTCCCCAGCGCTCGAAGTTCAAGATCTACCTGATCGATGAAGTGCACATGCTCTCGCAAAGTGCTTTCAACGCGCTCCTCAAGACGCTCGAGGAACCACCGGTACATGTTGTCTTCCTGTTCGCGACGACAGAGCTCCAGAAAATTCCTCAAACCATCCTCTCCCGTTGTCAGGTTTTCCTGCTGCAGAAGATGACGACCCGGACGATCATCGCCCGCCTCGAGGAAATCCTGCGTCACGAGAAAATCGAATGTGAGCCTGGCGCGCTGCGCCCTGTCGCCCGCGAAGCACGCGGCTCCATGCGCGACGCCCTGACTCTGCTGGATCAAGCCATTGTCATCGGCAACGGCAAATTGACCGCCGCATTGTGCGAGAGCATCACCGCGCAGGCGCCCCGGGAACTGGTGACCGCGCTGCTCCGCGCGATGGTTGCCAAGGACGCGCGGCAGGTCATGGCGACGATCGACAGGATCGAGCAAACAGGCACAGACCTCTCCACCGTGATTGAGGATGTAGCCCAACTGGCGCGCCATGCCTTCGTCCTGCGAGACCTTGGTCGCGATTCTCTGGAAGTATCCCAGCTGGACCTGGATCCCGGTGAACTTGCCGAACTGGAGGCCATTGGCAAATCAGCGGCTCCATTCGACCTGAACCGGATTTTCCGGACATTGATCCGCTGCCGCCAGGACATGGATGGAAGTATCCTCGACCGCTGCATCCTGGAGAACAACGCGCTGGAGTGGTGCCTTGACCCCGGTCTTCCGGACATCCAGCAATTACGAAACATGACACCTTCGGCGCAGCCGGCGGTCACCAAGCAGCCCGCGGTCACCAGGACGCCTGCCACTCAGGCCCCGTCGATTTCAGACGGATCTACCCAACCCCAGACGGTTACCCCGCAGCCCCCTGCGAAACCGGTGTTTCCGGAAAAATGGGAAGATCTGGTTGCCATGTGGCGTAAACATCGCCCCCTGCACGCCGGTAAACTTGAGGACGCTCATCCACATGTCTACAGCAAAGAAGTCATCTCACTGACTGTGCAGGAATCATCTTACGCGCGTTGCCTGCTCAACAAGGACGAACAGGCCCGCCTCAAACAGGCTTTCTCTGAATTGTTCGGGTTTACCGGTCGTATCGTCATTGAGAAAGCAGACTCCGCTGACACAGCAGTCAATGCGCCGGAGTCGCTCGCGCAGAAAAACGAACGCGAAACCCGCGAACGTCATGAGGCCATGCGCGCCAGCGCGCTCAACCACCAGATGACGCGTGACGTTATGGAAATTTTCGCCGGAAAGGTGGAAAATGTCCGTATCAATGGTGTCGACTGATCATGGCATTCACCAACTTCGAGACACGCGAAATTCACTGCAAGGTGCTCTACTTCGGCCCTCACTCGGCCGGAAAGACCCTTAACCTGAAATCGATCTATTCGAGCACAGCTGGTGAAATGAAGGCCGGCATGATCGACATGTCAGGCAATGCCGGGCCGACTCCGTTCTTTGATTTCCTTCCCGTCAGCCTCGGGAAGATCAAGGACTTCCACGTAAAGCTGCACCTGTACACCATGCCCGTCCATACGCTCTATGAAACACTGCAGCATACGCTCATGAAGGGGCTCGACGCGTTTGTCTTTGTCGCGGATTCAAGGATCGAGGCCATGGCAGACAATCTTGAGTCCATGGCCCATGTGCGCCGCCTCCTCGGCGAACACGGCTACAGCATCAGCGACCTGCCGCGTGTCATCCAGTACAATAAACGTGACCTGGACCAGATCATGCCGGTCGAGGTCCTGCGCGAGGAATTGAACTCCGCTGGATTTCCGGACCACGAGGCCGTCGCGACTCGATCGGTTGGAACACTCGAGACGTTGCAATCGGTGGCAAAGCAGATCATCAAGACACTGTCCATTTGACGGGGTTTGATCCAAATGATTGTTCACTGCAAAACAGACCGCGCTGTAGTCCTCGTGCCGATGGACGGTGGCAACGGCGTCTGGATGTTTCCTTCGGACGCAAGTCCATGGCCCGGGCTCCACTTGCAGGTCGCGCCCTTGAGCCCGATCGTCCCGCAAATCGCTGACATGGTCCGCGAGTGCCTTGGCTTTGACATGGAACGCTCAGGCTACGAAGTCTGCCAGGAATTCGCGGACATCGTGATGCTTGATCAAAATGAGGCCCAGGAGACCCGCGAACATTCCGGAGACAGCATCACCCTTTATGCCTTGCAGACCCGGGAATTGGTCCCGGCATCGCAAATTCCGGGCAACCCGGGCCGGCCGCTGCGACTCGGGACGCTGCCAGACTGGATTGGCAGGCTGCCGCGAACCAGGCAACGTCTGGCGTGGCTTCGCGCCTGGCAGATTTATCAGGGAATACTGACCCAGAACGTCAAAGCCGTCGAGGCGGCTGAAGTGCTCAAGGCAATAACTCAACCCGGACAATAACCTTGATTCCCGATTCAGCGGGGTCGTCATTGCCTGGCGTGGACTGGTTTCGCAGAAACACGCGTACCTGACGATTCACGTAAAGATCCGGTTCCTGATCAAGAGGCGGACAACCATCCGAACAGGCGTAGGCGTTGATCTTGCCCTCATTGTCCTCGACGAGGATTTGCGGGTAGTCGCCAAACTGGATCTGGCGAAAGGTCCCCTCCTCGAAACTGTCGATGAGAAATTCGTCTCCCGGCTCAACCTGCTCCGCGTGACGATCCGCGAACTGAACCACCAGGTAACGTCCGACGTAGACTGCAGCAAGCACCGCCACGAGGACTCCGGCTATCCAGACAAGCCGAGGCTTCCGACCTTGTCCGGCCAGCGTGTCGGCCGACTGGTCCATGCCCGGTTCCGTTTGCGATGCCATGCGATTATCCATCGAGGTCTCCTCAGCACGCGCCCTGAACGCTCTCACAAAGGCTCAACCATGACTCGAACCGTAGAAACTAACACAGAGCCATGCGCGGCGCCGCAAATTACGACTCGGGGACCAACGTCAACGTGGCGGAACCATTGATCAAAACGTTGACAGCACCCCAGAGGACCTCACCGTAAAACACTGTAATAATTAAACTTTCCAGACGTCAAAAGCGGCCCCTTCCTTGCATCAACCAGACGGGACCTTTTTCCCGGGGGAGGCACCAATAAATGTTCCGCGCAGTGGCATCATCGATTCGAGACAAAGGGCTCTCAATCGCAATTGTCTCTGTATTCGCCGCGGCGGCAGAAACCGGCCTGGCGGCAAATGTCGAAAGCTGCAACGCCTCGCGCAGCGCGTGCATCGTCGCCTCCAAGGAGCTGATTACGGGGGATCGCGTCGGCCTGTTCACGAGTGACGACCGGTTGGTCGCGTTCGGCCGGATCACAAAGATGTCAGGATCCCGTCGCATTGTCGTGATCGACAAAGCCTACTCATCCATTGACGGGGACGAGAGGGTTTCCCTTCTCAATAACGTCACGGACCCGACCTCCATCGAGGAGCTCTACACGATCAAACGCAACAAGGGCCGGAAGATGGTTGATGTGAGTGTCGCCACAGCCAGTTTCTCTGTCGGTTCCGGTGCCGCCGGCATGGAAACGACCGGAGCCTGGGTTGTA
>CAWUNT010000070.1:0-8618 GCA_963923405.1 uncultured bacterium
GGTCCCGACGCAGCCCAGCCCACCCATTGGATTACAGCCTCCGGCACTTAAGATTACAACGGCTTTCCAAAAGACTAAAACTCCTAAAATCACTGCCGATTATTTCCGGGTGGGAACCGGTCACCAGTGGGACCTGATACCACGTGTCCGCAACCAGGACCAAAAAGAGCATGGAGATTCCCGGATCCATGGGAACAGCCAGGAACAGAACGACGTCGCGCGGGGAGGCCCCCGTTACGCAACGGCTCGATTCATTCGAAGCCTGGGCCGGCTCCCTTGAGGCCGCTGGCTTGAATTTTGACCCGGCGACCCGCAGATGGACCCTGCTGAAATCCGATGGTTCAAGAGATCGCGCAATTCGACTGGAGCACGTCACGCTGATCTTCCGGCGATCAAAAGTACAGGCAGAGCAACTCAGAATCAGCGTCGACCTTCGCAAATGGGGGCGCATGGCGCAAAACGCGGCCAAGGAGACTTTTGGCTCACGCACCAGGGCCGAAATTCATGTACTGCGCAAGGATGGGCGCCCCGACGGGGTATGGGCCGTCATGGAGTTCGCGCGCCCTGCCAGTCGCGAAGCCAATCTTGGGTATTCCAGCTTGTTCGAACACCGGGGTTTTCAGTCCGGATTCATCGCGGTCCAACTGGAAATCAACGCAACCCCTTCGACCACCACGATCAGGACTACCCGGATCGCGGCACTCGGCTACCTTCCGGTGGACCTCTGGCGAAAGATGCCGCGGTTCATTCGCAGATCCCTGGGACTGCCAGGCACTTCACGGATCGAAGACTCGCCCTCCCATGAACCCGACGACTTCGTGGTGAGAATCAGAACCGCGGAACTACTCGGAAGCCGCGAATTGGCTGCTTCGCAGAGGTTGCATGAGACACTGCGTGAACAGGAGGATCAAACCAACTCAGGCATCACGCATCACCTTCCACAATCATTCGACCATGACGGCAACATCATGTGGGAACACCTTTCTTCCCCACAAGCAGAAGGCACTTTTGCGACAACAGCGCCAAATCAGCAGCAACTTGATTCCCACGAACCGGACTTCTCCTCTGCAAGATCTGCCATTGACGCGCTAAAAATCCGAATCGCGAGGCAACTGGTCGGTGAACAACAACCCGCGAATAACTCTGAAGCTCCACTCGAAACAGAGGACACTGGCCCGACGACAAGATCCCTCGTCTTGTCGCTCAGGGCACGTGAATGCCTGTTAGCGGGCAATTACACAGAAGCCCTTGACGCTGTCTCAAAACTTGTACGCTCGATTCACGCCGACTGGGATGGCATCACCAATTCACCGATAGCAAGTACGATACTTCACGAAGTCATTGGAGACTGCTGGGCGGCTCAACCACCAGGTTCGCACCATGGACAGGACACCTACAAGCTCGCCACAACAGCGTGGGAACGAGCAGGGGCGATGCGCGCCAATCGCCTGCGCATCCTTCGAAAACTTGCGTTCGCCGCACGCGCGCATGGACTCATCGATGCGGAGATCGAAGCCCTCACCGAGATCATACAGCGAGAAAAGCGCCGGCACGAACTCGCACGATCCATGATTCGCCTCGCACAGATCAGGATAGAGACGGGGAACCCCGGGGTCCACATGACCCCGGACCAACTGTTGTTGCAAGCGTCCCGCCTTGGCGGAGACGATGAACAAGTGAACTTCGCCTGCTTCCAACAGCTGGTGGCCAATGGAAATTTCAGTGCCGCGTGGGAATTCGGCAACAAACTGACCACTGGACCCGGACTCTTGCGGTCCAGCGTCCCGCGCGCCGAAGTCTTTAACACCCTCGGACACCTCGCTTGGAGTGAATTCAGCGACGACGACGCGGCAATCCGCCTGTTTCGGCTGGCAAGGATGGAGGATCCCGCGGCACGTTTGCCACTCCAAGGCCTGGCCACGCTCGCCTCGAGGACAGGAAATCACACACTGGAACAGGAAACCTTGCTCGAGCTTTTCGGAATGCTCGTGGCTAGCCGGAAATCCGAAATCGCAGAATCACCTGATTCAACCCCGGCGCTCGAAGGAATCGCGAGAAGGGTTCTGGAAATCAGTTATACCCACGGAAGCCAGAATACCCTGCGCACAATCGTGATCCTTGAACTTCTGGAGAACACCTTCACACAGCCCATCAAAACGAACATGCCACGCGGCGCATGGCTGGAATTGCTGCGCTGGCTTACGCTACGCGACGATTCAAGGGAATTGACGCCATCGATCTCCAAGGCCTTCGCCCACCTTGCGGCTCAAACCATGCAATCGGGCGTCATGTCAGCGAACACTGACACTCAAGGGGCGGAAACAGAGAAAAAGATAATCATGGCGATCGTCGCGACGCTCCTGAATCCCAGAGACATTGACGCAGGTAAATCGCTACTGGAGGCGACATTCTCCCTCCTTGGAGTGCCGACAGGCAACAAAGGACCAACGCTCCCGGATACCGATGCCGTGGCATTGTTTGCGGAGCGCCTCTGCCTCGGGACTGGAAACGAGGATTGGCTTGTCATGCACGCATCACCATTCTTCAGGATCTTGCCACATCAAATCAACACCGCTGTTGTCCTGGAAGCCCTGCGACACCGGGACATGTCTTCTGCCGCATGGTTGCACCCGGCACTTGAGGCCGCCCTTGATTCCTATCCTGTGACGGACGATTCAGTTGAATCGGGGGAACAACAGACCCGCATCGCAGACCTGGTGAATCTCGTTGCGACAGGGCTCCAGTTCTTCATCAAGGCGCGGAAATTTGATTCTGCGTCCCTCACATTGACCACGATCCTTTGTCGGAATCCCGGCATCGCCACTATCGTATGCGATACGATCGATTCGTGGGATCAAGGATCACATCGAGATCACGGCCTTGAATTATTGGCGCGCGTATTCACTGGAGAAACCAAGACCCTGACAGGAGAGGTCTTTCCGGTCACGCACCTTAATTCCAGAATCCGGGGAATCGCCTTGCGACACATTGCTCGCGACCCTGCCGCCGTGAGAAACAGCGCAGCGCTGGATCGCCTTTATGTCAGCGCGGTAAGGGATGGCCAGACATTACCCCTCGAAGAGATCGAGACCAGTCTTGTCGTCGAACGAATGGGGAATAAACCGACCCCGGAATCACTGCGCTGCCTGATTCACCAGGCAATCATCTGCGACGATGTGGCTACGGCATCGGAGTGGTTCAAGGTCTGTCTCGATCACGCGCTTTTAAAGGGTGGCGACGAGGTTCTCGGAGCAAGGATCATTACCAGCTGGCTTGCCAGTTTGAAACCTGCGAACCGCCCGACGACCAGAGAAGAAAATCCAGAGAAGGCTGGAAAAATCGAGGAAATTGCTGCCGAGCTCATCGCGATCCTCAAGGAAATCGACCCGCAGCGAGCCGACTCCATCTCCGCGCAACTTGAGAACGCTGGCTTCATCCAGCCCGCCGATCCCGTACCGGCAATTGCCGGGGCGGTGCTCGCCGGCAAGGTCAGTACGGCAAAAAAACTATTCGTGCGCACAGTGGACGCCATGCCCGGGACGAGAGCGGAACTTGCCAACCGGCTCTTCACAATCATGGACCAGATGGAACCTCAGCCCGGCACCAACCGGATCCAAAGGACCGGAATCATTGAACTACTGCTTGACTGGTTCTCGGAACAAGCCGGAGTCAAGAACATTCCGGTGACGCTCGCCTTGCTGACGGCCAAACACCTGGAAAACCGGACGAAGGCACGCAGCATCGTGGAAGAGGTCCTAAATACCCTTCAGGCAAAACATTCGGATGACCCGCGTCTCTGGATTCCTCTCTACATGCTGCTCCAGGAAACCGCGAGCCCTGATGAAGTACGGATTTACATGGACAGGATATTGCCGCAGTTGAAAGCACAACCTGATGCGCTCGCAGACTATCCGTTCACGGTGGAATCGCTTGAAGCCGAGCAGGAACTCAGGATTCACGAGACAACGCGGGAAAGCGCCGGTGACACTTATCAGTCGGTGCCAGAAATTGCCCTGGAGGAGCCAGTCACCCTGATACATGAATCGCCGGAATTTGTTGACGAAACCCCCACTCAACCGGCCATCGAGGTGTCCGAGCCGGCCAATGACCAGCCAATCACGCTAAATTTCGATACTTTCGAGGCTGCGCCCGAACCGGTTGTTGAAGCCGCACCCGAACCGGTTGTTGAAGCCGCGCCGAATCCAATCATCGAGACACCCGTAATACCGGCTGCGCCACCAACGGAATTCGATTGGAGGAGCGCGGTCCGCAACCGGAAGTTACTGCCCGGAATGACCCAAAAGATCCTTGAGGCGCCTATGCGCAACAAGATCGAGAAGCACGTTGCTCTGCAAACGGTGGCTGTCATGCGCGGCGAGGCCGCGACGCTGGATCGTTGGGATTGGCGCGTATGGCGGAAACCCGCCGAGTATGGTTACAGCCGCCAGGGCCGGGAGAGATTCCCACCAGGCCTTTCTCCGCGCATCATGAAAACTCCAGGATTCAAATTGCTGCTACGGGCAAGCCCTTTCCTTGCATTGTCATTCCCGGAACGTTTCACACTGTCTGGTCTCGCGAAATCGCTGGGAATGACAATCAAGCAACTGCAAGCGAAGCGGGAACGGATCGAATGGGCAACCGGCTTCCCGGGACATGCCGGATTTAACTTCCACGCGAAGCTATTCGCGGATCGTGGCCTCCAGCTGTTCTCACTCGCTGGACTTGGCCCCCAGATCTTTTACGACGCAACGTCAAAAGCGGTATACATTGACGACGCGTATTTTGTACGCAAGCCCCCAACACACCTGTACCACCGTGTTATGTTCTTGCTGTATTCTCTGCGGACGCAATTCCATCCCCTGTTGCAACTGCACCCCGAGAAACAAATCTTGCCCGAATTGAAGAAACTAAAGACCGTAATCGATGGTGGACCACTGTCAATCCTCGCGGCGAGAGTCAAATTATCAGATAGCCGCGTGGCGAAGTTGATGAAGGCACAGGATTTTGAGGAATTCAAAGTTCTGTTCGAGAAAGCCAGCGAAATCACTTTGGATGACATCATCGACGCGAACAAAGCAATGCAGCAATACGTATGGCGACTGCTTCTGGCGGACAGCCTCGACCTGACCGGAATCATTGAGGCGATGCTCGATATTGACCTGCTTCTTCCTGGATCCGTAAAGCCAGGAGAAGTCCTGTTGATGTCCTCGCAGGTTGACCCGCTCATGAACTTCGCCCTGGCACTCAAGCTCGACGCTCAAACCTGATCATCGACCTGCGCAAGGATGGAACGGGCAGCCTCGGCCTCGTGACCGAATGTCATCAAGGCCCGTTCCGCAAGGACCTTGGCAGACTCAACCTCAGAAACGACGACCTCGATACCCGGGCGTATCTCGAGGATCTCCGCGGCCTCCCGCTCAAACGTCGAGCGAACAATGACCTGCGCCTTGCACCGATGGCGGTCAAGAGCGGCAACGATCGCAGGGATCATGTGGCGCCCGGCAACGGCTACGATCACCAATCTCGCCTTGTCCGCATGGACCGCCTCGAGGATTTCATCTTTGCTCGCATCGCCGTACACCGCATTAAGGCCACGGGATTTCAAGGCATTGATCACTTTGAAATTCAAATCCACTACAAAATAATTGATTCCCGCTGCCTCCAACCCGGCAGCCGCCATACGGCCAGCGAGACCGTATCCAATGATGATCGCATGCCCGGACAAGCCAGACTTGATATTTTCGCCGGCCTTGCGGCGCTTACCTGACGCTGTCCCATACTGCGTCAGGCGTTCGGAAAACGCCGGCGCAGCCTGATACACAAGAGGCGACACGATCATGGACAGCAAGGAGATGGAAAGAAAATACTGAAACTGCTCCCGGGTGATGACCTCAAGGTGCATCGCTTCCTGAGCAATGACAAACGCAAACTCTCCGACCTGAAACAAAGTCAGGGCAACGAGGATCGCCACCTTTTCCGTGTAACGGACAGCTATTGCCGCCAGATACGTGATCACCATCTTGAGCAACAGCAGAAGAAAACCAAGAGCCAGAATCCCATGGATATTCAGGCCGAAAAACTTGAGATCGAGCAACATGCCAAGAGATATGAAAAAGAAACCGAGAAAATTGTCCCGTAAAGGCACGATTTCCGATGATGCCTGCCGACCAAACGGCGAACCGGCAATCATGACTCCCGCAACAAATGCGCCCAGTGGCATCGAAAAACCGACTTGGCCCGCGAGCAACGACAACCCGAAACAAATGAACAGGACAACAAAAAAGAAAAGCTCACGACTTCGCGACTCCGCGACAATCTTCAGTATTCGCGGAACAACAAAGCGCGCACCGATCGCTGCGAGCACAACAAAGGCGCAAAGTTCTCCAAGAAAAGACAGCAGGGATGCCTGACTATTGAACAACCTCGATATCTGCCCACCGGCAAGCAAAGGCAAACTGAGCATCATCGGGATAGCGATAACATCCTGAAACAAAAGCACACCGAGCGTAGCATTGCCTTGGGGCGAGGCCATTTCATGAGAACCTTGAAGCAGTTTCATGATGATCGCCGTGGACGACAGCGCAATCATGTACCCGGCGACAATGGCGGCTCCTGGCTTTACCTGGAGGAATACAACCATCACAACCGCTATAACCGCGGCAGTTCCAGATACCTGCAGCGTCCCCAGCCCGAAAAACGCTTTTCTCAATTGCTTGATTGAACCGATCGAGAATTCGAGCCCGATCGTAAACATGAGGAATACAATCGCTATCTCATTGAGGATGTGCAGGGCGTCCAGGTCAGGGACCAACTCGAGGCCATGGGGACCTAGAAAAACGCCGGCCAGGAGAAATCCAACGACTGAGGGCAAGCGGATCGCTTGCGAGAGTAGCACCGCAAACGAGGCCACCCCGAAAACGGCAACCAGTTGCAGGAAAATATGCGTCTGGTCATTCACCCAGATAGGCCTTGCGGATTTCGTCGGACGCCAACAACTCGCGAGATGGCCCCTGCAGAACAATCCGCCCGGTTTCCAGCACAATGCCGTGATCCGCGATTTCAAGGGCCTGCAAAGCGTTCTGCTCGACCAGAAGGATTGTCATGCCATCCTTGTTGATCTGCTGGATGATATCGAAGATTTTCTCGATGATTTGCGGGGCCAATCCAAGACTCGGTTCATCAAGTAGAAGAATTTCCGGCTGCCCCATCAAGGCGCGGGCAATCGCCAGCATCTGCTGCTCTCCGCCGGATAGCGTGCCGGCATTCTGGCGACGGCGCTCCTTAAGTCGGGGGAACATGTCAAAGCCCCGCTCGAGGTTGGCTTTGTACGCAGCCTTGTCCGGCGCCGCCCACGCGCCGAGGTCCAGATTTTCCTCAACGGAAAGATTCAGGAAAATTCCGCGCCCCTCAGGAGACTGACAAATACGCCGACGGACGATTTCATGAGGCTGCATGTTTGAAATAACTGTTCCGCGATGTTCGATTGCGCCACCCGAGACCCGCACAAGACCCGAGATCGCGCGGAGCATCGTCGTCTTACCCGCACCATTGGCTCCGACCAGGGTGACGATCTTGCCTTTGGGCACGTCAAAAGAAACACCATGGATTGCCTGGACCATCCCGTAATGGACGCTCGCGTTGTTGATCTTGAGGATTGATGATTCAGTGCTTCCCACCGGCGCCTCCATGCCCTTCCGCGGTCCCCGACTTTTCCGCCGATTTACCCAGGTAAGCCTCGATCACCTTCGGGTGTTTCTGGATTTCCTGTGGAGTACCCTCCGCAATCTTCACCCCGTAATCCAACACGGCAATACGTTCACAAACTCCCATGACCAGCTTCATGTCGTGTTCGATCAAGACGATCGTCGCGTCAAATTTTTCACGAATGAAACGGATTGTTTCCATCAAGGCCGTCGTTTCCTGGCCATTCAATCCCGCCGCAGGCTCGTCCAACAAAAGGACCCTGGCACCCGTCGCAATGGCCCGGGCGATTTCCAACCTGCGTTGGTCACCGTACGGCAAGTTACGCGCAAGCTCCGATGACCGGGTGTCCAGTCGGAAAATCTTGAGCAGTTCCGCCGCCTCGGCGCGCTTGCCGACCTCTGCCGCGAGCAGTGGTTTCGTTCTCAGCAAAAAGGAGAGCAGCCCAAATTTCGGTTTTGCAGGGTTCTGGTCGAGAGAGACCATGATGTTTTGCTCGACCGTCAGATTCTTGAACAGGCGAACATTCTGAAAAGTACGCGCCAGACCAGCGCGCGTGATCTGAAATGGTTTCATGCCGTTGACAACATGTTCACGGAGACGCACTTCACCTGACGTCGGGCGGTACACGCCGGTCAGCATGTTGAATACAGTCGTCTTTCCCGCACCGTTCGGCCCGATCAGCCCGAAAATGGACCGGGACGGGACAGCCAGAGTCAAGTCCGACACGGCTTTCAAACCGCCGAACTGCATGGTGAGGTTCTTTGCCTCGAGGACGACGGGGGTCTGACCGCTCATTTCTTGCCCTCCACTCCTGTTGCCGGGGACAGGCTACCTGCACCCTTCCTGCGAGGGAAATAGTCCAGGATCTCCCGGGTTCCAAACAACCCGTTCGGACGCGTCAACATGAGGATAAT
>CAWUNT010000071.1:0-8609 GCA_963923405.1 uncultured bacterium
CCCCGTCCCCAGCCCCGTTCCGGGTACCGAAATCCCCGGCGCCCCCGATGCAACTCGACATGGCGTTGAAGCATCCGCCGGTTCCAGACATGCCGCGTGAATCCTCACCGGTCGATCTTCTAAGGGGCGACCCGCGGATGACCGGCAGCGCGACTGGCGGTGCGCCGCCAATTGATCCGAAGTTCTGGAAACGAACCGCGGAACTCCAGCTGACCCGGGAGGAAATCAGACGGGTCCTTCAACGACGCGGATGGGCACGGGATGAAGTGGCGATTCTCGACAATCGCAGCGCCGAGACCGCGATCGTCGAGGCCCTCAGCATCAAGAGAAAGCGTATCCGGAAACTGGCCCGGGAACGGTCGGCGATTGATCACCTGATGACGGAACGCGCGGTCGCGCCGCGCGTGGATGCCGAGAAACAAGCGCTGAAACTTGCCAACTCAAGGGACCTTTTCCTGGATCGAGACATGATCCGGTTTCACGACCAAAGGGTCGAAGCCGCCGCCCGTGACCTCGCGGCCATGATGGCGGTGGCGGCCTATAAAAACTTCAAAGGCTGAGTGCGCTCAGTGAGCCGTTGCCGCGGAGCGAACGGTCGATCGACGCTTTGGGGCCTTGCGCGTGACAGAGCTGAGGTACTTGGCTTCCAGGAACGGGATTGGATCGACCGGTTGGTCACGCCGCGTGCGGAGTTCGAAGTGCAAATGGGCGCCACGCGAATTACCCGAGATCCCGACGTGGGCGACATGGTCCCCGGACTTGACCCACGTACCCTGCCTGGCAACGATCTTTCCACAGTGCCCATACAGGGACCGGTACTGACCGTGGTCGATAATCACGGTCTTGCCGTAACCATTCAACCGCCCGACGAAAATCACGCGCCCCTCCGCGGCGGCAACGATGCGGCTGCCTTTCGCGGCGCGGATGTCGATCCCGTTGTGGAATCGTCCCCAGCGCGGTCCGTATTGCGAGGAAACGTCTCCGGTGGCTGGCCACCGCACCACAAAGTTTTGCGCGGGTTCACCCATGAATCCACGACTGGCACGGGTTTCATCCTCGTCCCGGCCGCTGCCTCCGGGAGTCTTGCGCGGGGCGTTCAGGTCTTCTTCCTGCCAGGTCTTTTCGTCAGCCGCGTCGGGCGTTGCCGGTTGCTCAATCGGAGATTCTTCCTCGCGCGAGTCGCGAGGCTTCACCGTTGCCATCCGCCCACCGGAACGACGGGATGACGGATCTGGCAAAAATCCCACTTTCAAGTTGGCGGCAGTGGGACCCGCGGCAACACGCAACAACTGGCCAACCCGCAACGGGTTTTTGGCGCTGAGACCGTTCATACGAGCGATCGTTCTCCAGTCCGTGTCGAATTGCCGGGACAGGCTGGCCAGCGTGTCACCGTTCTCAACCTTGACCTGATAGACGACCCCGTCGCGATGACCGGTCGTGAAACAACCAGTCATCATGGCGGACAGTCCCACCGCAGCGCTCAAGAGAACGCCATTCAAAATTTTAAAGCCGCGAGCCCGGTCACGGCGATGAAGTCGCAACATCTACCCTCCTGAATTTGCGACAATGGCCGGGCCCGTTACAGGGGGAGGCAGCAGGCTCCCGGCCGGTTTCACTTGCGCGCAAACGACTTCTGAAAGGCTTCAGAGAAGGCATCGGGCAATTTCGCCCGAAGTTGATCGTTCGCACGCTCGTCGAGGAGGCTTGGCCGCAGTACGGATACCGTCGCGTAGCCTTGGTCCACAAGGTAGCAGTCAGAGTCCGGGATATCCTCGAACATCTCACCACCGGCGCCTATCCAGTAATAGGGGCGCCCCCTGGGATCGATTCCCTCGACCATCTCGTCTTCATATATCCGACGACCGAGCCCTGCCACCGCGATGCCCTTTAACTCATCAAAGGGCAGGTTCGGAACGTTGACGTTTATCGTAAAACGGTCGCCCACGGCTAGCAAATCTTGACGTTCCAGGAGCATGCGAACCACGCGCCCGGCTGTTTCATAATTAAGCACTCCACGCCCGTGCGTGGACACGGCCATCGACCGGTAGCCATGCAGAGCGCCCTCCATGGCCGCGTGCACGGTACCAGAATAAAGCGTGTCAATTCCGAGGTTTGCGCCACGATTGATGCCGCTCACGACCCACGTCGGTTTGCGGTGAAGGAGGCGCCGGCACGCCAACATGATGCAGTCGGCGGGGGTACCCTCGACGGCATAAAAATTCTTTGAGAGTTGCTCGACCCGCAGGGGGCTGTGGATCGATATGGCGTGGCTTGAGGCGGACCTCTCCACGTGGGGGGCAACGACGACGACATCCCCCAAAGGGGCAATGGCCTCGGCCAGGACCCGGATGCCCGGGGCATGCACGCCGTCATCATTGCACAACAAATACAACGGTTTTTGCGTATGTCCCTGGGTCAAGCCAGCCGCCGGATCAGATCGGGTTGAATGTGAACGGATAACTCACTTCGACCGCCTGGCCGCCGCGAGGTTCCGGGAACGCCCACCGGCGGATGCTGCCGGTCACGCAACCCTTCATCTGGGAGTCCGAGATCGACGACTCGGCGATGCTGACGGAAGTCACCCGCCCGTTGGCGCCGATGGTCCAGTTGACCGCCAGTTTTCCGGACGCGCTTGGCGAGCGCTGCAACAACTGCTCGTAACAGTGACGGATCTGGTTCAAGTTGGCGCGGACGACCTGCAGGATCTCCTGCGCGCTCAAACCGCCCGAGACCACAGGGTCACCGGGGGGCACTTCGACGTTCGCCCGGCCGTGGCCCGACCCTCCGCCGAATCCAGTTCCCCGTCCGCCACCGGAACCACCAAGACCCCCAAGTCCACCCTGGCCGCCGAGGAGGCCACCGGACCCGGATCCGAAGTTGTTGACCGCGCCACCTGCGCCGGCGAGACCAAGGGACTTGCCCCCGCCAACTCCACCAAGGCCGTAGGTCTTGGCCCCGGATCCCATGCCGCCACCGGCCCCGCCGGCGGAACTCTGCATGTTGGTATAGATCGCGCTCGGGCCGGCCTTGTTCAGGATCTTGCCGGCGCCAAGGCCCAGCTTGTCCAGATTGACGCCCGACGCCTTGTTGTTGTTGACGCCCTCGACACCCATCACGCTGGCGGCCTGGTTACCCTTGCGCTCGCCACCCTTCTGGTTCATGCCGCTGCCCTTGGGACCGCCCGCGGCCCCGAGGGGCTTGTTGTTCTGCGGACCGGCGTACTTGAAGTCAGGATTCTTCGCGCCCGTCGACTCCATCCCGCCCGCGCTCTTGTTGAGTTTTTCCAGCTTGTCCGGCTTTGGCTGCGGCTGTTTCGGCTGCTGCTGGTTCTCAGAAGGCTTCACGGGCTCGGAGAGAAGCGCCGTCGGCTTTTTCTCGGGAACTGGCTTCTCAACCGGCTTGGGCTGCTCGACCTTTTCCACTTCCTTGGGCTTCGCCGGCTTGACCGGAACCGGCTTTGGCGGAGGCGGCGCCTTCGGGGTCGGCGGCGGAACCTCGACCTTCTTGATCTCGACCTTTGGTTTCTCGGGAACCGGAGTCGGCTCGGGTGGCTTCACTGATTCGGGCAAATTGACGATCGCCCAGATGTCGTCTTTCTTCGGATCCTCTGGCTTTGGCTTGATGATGAAAGTCAGCGGAATGAAAAGCGCATAAATGAGCAAGCCAATCGAAAGGATCGTCGCGAAGAACGGATCGCGCACACCGCGCTTTGGCATCTCGAGCGCCGGCGGCCGGATGTTCATCAGGAAGTAACTGACCGCGCCATAACGGATCATCGCGATGTCGCGCCGGTCGAGATTGATTTTGGCCGGGCCATCGACTTTCTCGACCTTGCCGCTGCGGCGCAGGCGGGCCCGCATGCCTGGCAACAAGCGCAGGCGATATCCGCTACTGGAGATCGAAGCGAGGGCGTGGCTGGTGATGTTGTCCGGACCAGCCGCGATCAAGTGGGCGTCCTTGGTCGGATCGCCGATGAGGACCTGTTCGTTGCCTTTGATGCTCGGATGGAAGTAATCGACATCCAGGACTGTATCGCCCCAGTAGGCGACTGCCTCTAGAACGTCACCACCCGGGCGCGCGTCTTTTGGCGAGAACAAGACGCCGCTGCCGGGCATCATGCTTTCAGGGGCTTTCTCGGCGCTGGCTTGCGGCGCCCGCATGACGGTCGACTTGGCGGAGACCTCTGCCGAAGCCGGGGTCGATGGCGTCACTGGCGATACACCCGCGACCGAGGGAGGCGTTGTCGCGGTAGTGGCAAATCGTGGCGGCGGCGGCGGCGGTACGACTGGTTCCACCGCGGCGGGGCGACGTTCCACGATTTGCATCTGGACGGAACCGACGGTGATGGTGTCACCGGCTTTCACCGCGGATTCGACTTCAATGAAGGACCCGTTCACCTGGATTCCGGATTCGGAACCGAGATCTGTCACGATCCATTTTTTGCTGCTGCCCGGAGATTCTTCGTCTTGTGACTCCATCAGGGCGTGGATGGGATCCACCATCGGCGCGCGCACCACAACCTGGTTCGACAGGAGGGTTCCGATCACAAGGCGCGACTGGTCGAGGGGAACCGACTGTTCCGGTTGTCCTGGCAGTGTAAAGCGCAGCTCTAACATGCGATTTTCCAACCTCTGGGGTTACCCCTAGATATTACCATGAGTTACTTCCCGGACGGATTCCCTGCCCCGGCAGACTTCTCGTTTGATTTTGACTCAGGTGCCTTTGCAGAGGCTGCTTCCGCGTCAATCGCCATCATCAGGCGCTGGGCGCGGTCGTTGTATTTTTCAGCCCTGCGATCCGTACCGGGAGCGCGCAGCATTCGCGCGAGGTAGTCCTTGCCGCGGGCCAGGTCTTTCTTGCCCTGCACATCATTGAGACCGCAGTTGAACAGGAGCGGCTTGTAGTCCGGGAATTTGGCGGTGGCAGACTTGCAAATCTCGGCCGCCTGGTCCGCGCCATCCTTGAACCGCGCCAGCGTCACTTCACCACTGGCAATCAACGCGTTGTCACCGGATCCGCCCAGCATGGATCTGGCGAGGGCGAAGTCCCCGCCATCGAGAGCCAGCATCCCGAGGTTGATCCGCGCCGGCCGGTAATCATTCACCGTTTTCAGCGACTCTTGAAACGCGGCGACAGCCTCTGGAACACGGTCCATCTTGACCGCGATCACACCAGCCAGATTGTACGCGGCGGCTCGCACACGGCCTTCCTTGAGGTTCAGCAACGGATCCAGCAGGAATTCGGCGAGGCCGAGGCGACCGGATTCCACAGCGGAGACGGCCAGTTCGAGGCGCAGAGGCGCGGACAGTTCGAAGTCGACGTTTTTCCGCATGGAAAGGTCAGCGATCGCCCGCGCCGTTCCCGCCTGGTCAGGCAGGGAGCCATTGCCGAGACGCTGGGCACTCAAGTAGGCCTCCAGCACCCTGCGGTCTGCCTTGCCCGACTGCACGACTGGCGCCAGTTTCGCCGCCAACTGCTCGACTTTCTGGCGATTGACCGGATGTTGCATGATTGGATCACGGCTGAGAGACTGGACCACCAGCCTCCGTTCACCGGAGACGCTCGCCGACACAGGGTCCTGAGGTGTCACGGACCCTGCTGAGTCATCGAGTTCCCCGTCTTCGCTTTTTTTGCTCGCGGTGGAACACGCCGTGACGAACGACGACACGACGAACCAAGTCGATAAAATCGAGAAGGTTTTTCTTTTGTGGAGCATGACGTAATTGATCATCCCGAACCTCAAGTTTCTACCGGGGAACGCGTCCTCATCTCACTTCAGCCGCCACGGTCTCGGATACCTCTGAACCAACAAGGTCAGGCACCTCCACCCAGTCTTCCATGACCAGTTTCGAGCCACTGGACTTGGCGTAGGACGTCACGACCCGGCGCGAGTAATCGCTGTAGACATGGAATTTGCCCATGGTCTCCATCGCGATCTTGTAGAACCCGGCGGCCTCCTGACGCGCGCCTTGGGCCTGCGGCGCCAGTTTCTTCTTCACGTCATCCACACTTGCGCCTTTGATGGCTGGCGGATTTTCCAGTTCATTCGCGAATTGCTCGAATGCGCGACCGTTCTCATAAAGCGCGGCGACGCCCCAGAAGGAGTCCTTGGTCGCAACGACCGAGTCCATTGCCTGCTTCAGCCTGCCCAGTGCCGCCGCTTTCTTGTCGATCGATGCCGCGAGGGCGTCCACGGTACCGCCCACAAGTTTGACGCCTTCGTACCTGGAGATCTCGGGGGCCATGCGCTTGAAATTCACTTCACCAACGTAACGGAGGGCCTCTCCGGAAATTTTGCCACCGGACTTCTGATATGCGCGGGTCAGTTCCGTAATCGCCTTGACGGCTTCGGATCCTTTTCCGCCAGCCACTTTGTAAACCTGGTAGGCGGCGAGGATGCGTTCATCCGGTGTCGGGTCGAATTTGGACAAGTAAGTGTTCGTCAAGGAATCGAGGCGTTCAAACTTCCTCGCGTATGCCGCCGATCGCATGAGACGGGCGAACAAGGCCTTGGCGCCGGCCTTGTCGAACTTCGCAAGGTTGAGGCACGCGTCGACGGCCTTGGGACTGTCATTGGCGACATAAAGTTCGCACGAACGCCCCATTGCCGGCAAAGCGTCTTTTTCCTTGGGATATCGCGCGGCATAAGCTGCGTAGTATTCAGCCGCCGACTCGAACTCAAGACGGCGGTCCTTCAATTTCGCGACCTGGATCAGCGACTCACGAGACTGCGCGGACTTGGGATAATTCTTCAGGATGATGGCGTACATCGCGATCGCCTGGGGAATCGATCCGGCCTTGGTGTAGTCGATGGCCGCGTTGTAAACCAGCTTGTCGGCCTCGGGATCATTCGGCTTCTTGCGTGCTTGCTCCTCGTAAGCCTTCGCGCGCTTGAGCGGATCCGGGATCTTCGCGAGTTCCTCGATCTCTGCGGCGCGGCGCAGGTCACGCAACTTCTCGCCAAGGGCGCCCTTCTGGTACGCGGGCACCGTCAGCAACTTGTCCGCCGTCTCGAGCAACGCCTTGCGATCGTTCTTGTACAGCGGGATCAGGGATTCGACAGCCTGCGGGCCTTCCTTGTCATTCGGGTATTTGTAGGCGATGTTGGTCAGGTATTTGACCGCCATCGGACGGTCGCCGAGGCGGTAATAGATCTCGGTCACGTACAAATCACATGTCTTCAGGTTCTTGCGGTCCTCGGGATACCACTGCTGGTAATAACCGCAGCCCTTGATGAAGTTGGAAGCCTTCTCTGAAACCTTTCCCGGCTTGTTGAAATCAGGCTTCGCTTTTGTGAGTTGCTTGAACTCCGGCTCAAAATCCAGGTAATACGAGTCCAGCATGTACCGGGACGCGGGTCCATGAACATTGACCGTCTTCTTGCTCGCCGGCGAGTAGATGACCGCCTTGTCTTTCCCCAACAACGCGACCTCGAGATACAGCTTTCCGGAAGAACGGTAATCCTTCAGGAAATACTCGATGTCGGCCATGTTGTATTTGACTTCCGTGGCCTCGCTGGCCTTCGGGTAGAATTTCAGGAAGATGTTGTAGCCTTTCATTGCCTCGCGATAGACGCGCGCGTCGTCATTCTTCTGCGCCGACTTGTGCGTGATCTTCGCGTAGTAGATCATCTGGTCCTTGATGAGGGCCTGGGTCTCAAGAACTTCCTTGCGATTGGCCTGGTTCGCGTTCTCCCACGAGCTTCCCGGACCGTAGAGTTTCGGGAAATTCTCGACCTCGGCCCACAATGAATTCCAGCGTCCGAGTTCGTACAGGAGGGACAGGATGTCCTTCTGCGCGTCCGGCGCGTTCAAGTTGTTCGGGGCAACCTGCTGGAAGCGCTTCAATGTGCTGATTGCCTCGCCATACTGCCCCTGGTCCGTAAAGACTTGCGCCAGAAGCAACAGGAATTGACCAATGTATTTTTCGCCGCCATTGGCGCGGTAGTAATTGATCGCGGGCTCGACTTGCTTGAGTTCAGCGAAGGAATAAACCATGTCGCGCAGCGCCTCATCCTTCAGCTGGGCGACTGACTTGTCGTCTGACTGGCGGGCGTTGGAGACGGTCATCTTCCAGAACTCAAGACTCTTCGGGTAATCACCCAGGTTGTAATGGCACCAACCGAGTTTGAACAGCGCCCAGGAGTATCCCTTGGAACGTTTGTAACGAAGCGCCTGCTTGTAGTTGTTCATGGCGGCGCGGAAGTTGAGCTTGTCGAAATAGAAGTCGCCAAGCTGGAAATACGCGTCGCCGGCCTTCGGGGAGTTCGGGTATTTCGTGATCAGCTGCGTGTAAGTCCGGGCCGCGTCTTTGTCACGCTTGAGAAACTGGTAGGCAACCGCCTGGTTGAATGTCGTCTCGTCCGCGTTGCGAGCCTTCGGGAACTGGCGCAGCAGGTTCTCCGCCCGCGTCGCCACGACGCGCCACTGGTTCTGTGACCTGGCGTTGCTGAGTTTTGGCTCCTGCCCTTTTCGCCCGCCTGCCTCCCACCGGTCGTAGGCCTCGTCGTAACGGCGGAATTCGTCGTTTGACTCATACAGGCCCAGTTCGAGGTTCAGGTTCAGCAACTGCTCGAGGATGCGCAGGCGCTCGGGCGACTGCGCCGGGGT
>CAWUNT010000072.1:0-8601 GCA_963923405.1 uncultured bacterium
CAGAAAACTTACATCGACCGTGACGATGACCGGGCGTATACGAAGGGCGTTGACCTGGCGCAGGAATGCGCGCCAGGAAATCTCGATGCCAACGGCAAATGCAACGACGTCAACCCGAACGGCAAGCGCGATGCCGCGACCACCATCTGGAAGTCATTGCGGATGCCCATCTACATGGGTACCAACCAGGTCGCGATGACCCACAACGCGATCGAGTCTGGATGGTACAACCAGGGTACGGATACCAGTGGCATCACGCAGCAGACTGCCAGCAATCTCGATGCAACTTTGCAGTATCTTTACGATCGATATGTCGCTGAGGGGAGCACGCTGGCAAGTGATTTCGGAGCCACAGGTGGAGTCGTGAATTACGGCGGTAGCGCGCCGTTCTTGTTGACTGATTCGAGCAGTCTCGGAGCCTTGGCTTTCACCAGTTCATCATTGGCTCAAAAAACATCGGTATTCTTTTATGCCCAGAGCCTTTGCGGAACTCCGTTGCCGGGTGGTAGCACGATCAATGTGACGACAGCCCAGGTGGGCACCGCGCCAAGCGGATCCAGGACGTTGACGCCAAAAATCTACATGCAGCCAGGCGACACCCTGTTTGACTCCAAGCGGGTCTTCCTGACCGCCGCGACGGGCGGAACCGCGACAGGAAACGCGACGGTCAATGCTGATGTCCTGGATCATCCGGCGGCCTATCAAAGTTACCCGGTCCTGATCTATCTGGAGTTGCCCGCATGCACCCGCACGACTTCCTCAGGATGCCCGACAGGCCAGACCAAACTCGACTGTCCCGCGGAAAGTAAAAACATCAACGTGAAGGTGACAACTCCTCTGGAGTCCAGCGGCATAACGGTCACGGGCACGGTCGCGATCCCGGCAGTCACCGGATCGTGCGGTTGAGGTTTTTGGGTGAGTGCTTGAAAAACATCCCCGGCACAAGGAGCAGCGCGTGACCCAGCAACATTCCCTCAAATCGCGTGACTTGACCATGACGGTCTTGATGACACCGGACATGGTGAACTTCTCCGGCAACGTCCATGGCGGGGCGATGCTGAAATTGCTGGACCAGGTGGCCTACGCGTGCGCGGTGCGGTATTCGGGCCGGTACGCGGTCACACTGGCGGTCGAAAAAGTCGTTTTCAAGCTGCCGGTCCATGTCGGCGAACTGGCAACGTTCATGGCGCGGATCAATTATGTCGGCAAGACATCGATGGAAGTCGGGATCAAAGTTGTCACGGAAAACCCCCGCAATGGTGAATGCCGTCACGTGATGACATGTTTTTTTTACATGATCTCGGTCGATGAGAACCGGAAGCCCGTGGAACTTGACCCGTTCACGCCAGAGACGGACGAGGACAAGGAACGATGGGCAGACGCCCTGAAACGCAAGGAAACCCTGTCCGCATGACGAGGCGGGGCGAGGTCGCCATGACGCGGAATGGAAACAACACCCCGGATTTTGATTACGATTTCGTCGTGATCGGATCAGGGTTTGGCGGCAGTGTCTCGGCGCTGCGCCTGGTCGAGAAAGGGTACAGCGTCCTCGTCATCGAACAGGGCAAGAGGTTTCGCGACCACGACTTCCCGAAGACGAACCGCGAGTTGCGCAAGTACCTGTGGTTGCCGCTGCTCAAGTGTTTTGGCATCCAGGACATGACTCTTTTCCGCAATATCCTGGTCCTGAGTGGGACCGGGGTAGGCGGGGGAAGCCTCGTCTACGCGAATACGTTGCTGGAGCCTGGCGACGAGTTCTATCGCAACGGGACGTGGGTCGGATTGCTCGACTGGAAGACGGAAATGGCCCCGCATTACGCGAGGGCGAAGTTCATGCTGGGTGTTACACAGAACCCGCGACTCGGCGAGCAAGACGCGATTTTGCGGGATATCGCGCGGGAAATGGGCAAGGAAGATACCTTTCGGCCCGCGAATGTCGGGGTCTATTTCTCAGCGCCTGGCGAGGAGGGCAGGCCTGTGCCGGATCCTTATTTTGGCGGGGAGGGGCCGGCGCGCAGTGGTTGCACGTACTGTGGCGGTTGCATGGTCGGGTGTCGCCACGGCGCCAAGAACACGCTGGTGAAAAACTACCTGTGGTTCGCCGAGAAAAAGGGCGCGAAGATCATCGCGGAACGCAAAGTGATCGATGTCCGCCCGGGCGGGTTCGCGGAGGGCGGGCCGGGAGAGCCGGGCTTTTACGAGGTAGAGACCGAAGTGTCGACGCGGTGGTTCAACCGCGAGCGGCAAGTGATCCGCGCGCGGAACGTGGTCTTCGCGGGGGGCGTTCTCGGTACGATGAAACTTCTGCTGCGATGCAAGCACGTCACCCGGTCGCTGCCGCGCATATCCGACCAGTTGGGATGGAACGTCCGTACCAACAGCGAGGCATTGGTCGGGGTGTCAGAGGAAAAACTGGTCGACAAACCCGCCTACAAGCCCGGAGTCGCGATCACGTCCATCTTTCATCCCGATGAGCACACGCACATCGAGCCGGTCGTGTATGGCCGGGGGTCCGACTTCATGCGTCTTCTGGCCGCGCCCATGGTCGATGGCGGATCAGCCTTCATCCGCGCGGTGAAAGTGGTCCTCGCCATGGTGACCAGTCCGGTATTGATGTCGAAACTTTATTTTTCGCGCTTGTGGGCGGAGAACAGCGTCATCCTGCTGGTCATGCAGACGCTCGACAACCGCATGCGCCTGCGGATGTCCCGTTCCTTGTTCTCGCTCTTCCGTCCCGTGATGACGACGGCGCGGCAACCGGGCGTGACGGAAGTTCCCGCCTACATCCCGGTCGCGAACGCGGTCGCGCGGATGTTCGCGAAACGCACGGGTGGCACTCCCGCGAGCGCCATCAACGAGGTTCTTTTGAATATCCCGACTACGGCTCATATCCTGGGCGGATGCAGCATCGCGCGCGACGCCGCCCATGGCGTGGTCGACACGAATCATCGTGTCTTCGGTTACCGCGGACTTTATGTTTGCGATGGTTCGGTGATACCGGCCAATCTTGGCGTCAACCCGAGCCTGACGATCACCGCGATGAGCGAGCGCGCCATGGCCATGATCCCCGAAGCGCCGGTCAAGAAAACGAGTTGATCCAGGTCAGGATCGCGGCGAAGGCTTCATCCTTGCATGGCTCGTGATGAATCTCGTGAAACGCGCCCACCCATGTCTGGAACTTCGCGCCGAGCAGCGCTGCCAGGTCGCGGGCCGCGGCCGGCGAGGTGGCGCGGTCGGCGTCGCCGTGCATCATAAGGACCGGGATTTGAATCTGGCGCGGGTTGTCCTTGATGGCCGCGATCGTGCGCATCCACTCGTTGTACCAGCGTACGGATATGCGGTCGTGAACCAGCGGGTCGGCTTTGTAGGCGGCGACCACGGCAGCATCCGATGACAGCCAGGCGGGATCCAGCTCGTTGCCGAGCGCAAGGCCAGGCACCAGAGAGTCCAGCATGCTGGCGAGCTTGATCTTCCATGCTGGCGGCTCGAATCCGGGGCGGACGGCCGTCCCCGTCCCGATGACACTGGCGACACGGGACATCGTCGCGTCCTGCGCGCGCAACGCTGCGAATCCGAGCACGAGCGCGCCGCCCATGCTGTGTCCGTACAAGTGTGTCCGCGCGGCAGGATGGGCCGCGGCGGCTTTCGCCAACAGGTGCTTGATATCGTCGAAGACAAGTCCGAAGGATTCCGTGTGACCACGTCGCCCGGTGGTCCGCCCGTGGCCATGGGTGTCCAGCGCGTATACCGCGATTCCCTGATCGACAAGGCGTTGCGCCCACGGGGCGAATCGTCCGGAATGCTCGCCAAGGCCGTGGACAATCACGACGGCGGCACGTGTCGCGCCGGGGTCACCTTCGGGCGTCCAGATTTGCGCGAAGACATCGCGACCGCTCTGGTTCAACCATGTCAGTGTTGAGTGTTTTGTCATTTGCGTCAGGCAGCCGCGCTGGAGATGCGGTAATAGTGCGCGCGCTCTGGCGTGGTGCGGTACGCGTAGAAGCCGTACTTTTGATATTGCTTGCTGTGCATGACTTTCTGGAAGTCATTCTCGAATTCACGTCTCGTGAACTCAAAGACCCCGTCACGGCACCGGACGCGGAATACGGCGTCCATGTCGAGTGATTCGATGACCTGTTTGATAAAGGTCAGACGCGGATACTCATACTCGATAACGGAAGCGGACTTCTGTTCCGCCAACAGGCGCGCCGCCTCATCGTCCATCCACTGGTAATAGGCTTCGCGTTGCTCCGGGAGCATCTCGCCCAGGCGGTGGTTTTCTTCGTCACTGAAAAGCTCCGCGGCCAGATCCCGGATGACGCCGTCTGGCGCGATCAGTCTCAGGCGATCATGCCGTGAGTCGTCAATGACCACGAAGAGCCGGTTTGACCGCAGGTTGCGTACGCACGCAACGATGTCGTCGTGCTCGTGGACCACAAAAAACCCTCCCCGACATTCTTTAGATCGGTGAGGGTCTGAAAAAGTTAAGCTTTTTTTTGGTGTTTAAGTGCCTGTTTTCAATGGGCTTTCCACGAGCATCCTGGCGCGTCATGTTGCTCGCAACAGGTTTTGATCGTCTGGATGGCCTCGCCGTAGGTGCTCTGCCACTCGTTCAGGTCCTGATCCACGGAATCCGTCTGCGGCGGCATCCAGGGTCGATTTTTCACCCAGGCTTGCAGGCCCGGGTGGTCGCTCATGCCGGCCGAGTCCATCGAGAAAGTCCTGCATGTGCGCCCCTGACCGATCCGGTGGCACGTCAAACAAGGTTCTGCCTTTGGCGCGGTCAGTTCAACGACGTGGGACTTTTCAGGATCCTTTGTGTGCACGGCGAAGTATTTGCCAAGGGTGTAAGATTCACTCGTCTGCCAGTTGGCGCCCTTCAGATACGGGCTGTACATGAACGGATCGTTGTCGTGGCATCCCGCGCAATTGCTGCCTTCATGCCGGTAGTACGTTTGAAGGAAGCTGTCGACTTTCACTGGATCTCCCGAGGTCAAGTCGATGTCCGGATTGTTATCGCCATTGGTTACATCGTCGACATCGTCATAGTAGCAAGTCGCGCCAGTGCGTGAATTATGCATGATGATACCGTGGTCCTCATAGTTCACGAGGGGATCGTAGAGGCGATCGTGAACGTGCTCGCGCCGGCAGATCCACTTCACGAAAATATCGCCGCGCTGCATCTGGCCGAGTTTGCTGCCAGGGATGCATCCCCCGCTCTCGGAGTAGGCGTTGGGCAGGCGCGGTGGATTGAAACATTCGGGCGCCGCCTCCGTGAGTTCCCGCAATTCGATGCGGCCGTCGCGCGGGATGGCCTGGTAGACGGGAATCATTTCGGCCGCGTTGCAACTGACTTCCTCGCGCGCAGGCAACCATCCATCCATCGCTGCCTTGCACTTGCACGAATAGCAAACGGCCCAGTTCTTGTCGTCCTTGTCACTGATATTGGCGCAAGCGGCCTTGCACGCCGGGCCGGAGTCCAGAGCCGACATCGCGGAGTCCTTCAACTGGACCCCGGAGGAACGCTGGACGCGCGTCTTGCAGGAGAGGATGCCAAGAGTGGTCGATGCCAGCAACAAGGCTGCCAGTGTTATATGGGCTGTTCTCATTGGCGGGATCCCTCCCATCTGTTTCGTGACGCGTTCGTCGCATCAGGTTTCAAAGTTCGCAAAGCCCCGGGTTCTTGAACGTCACTTGCGCGTCGGTCAGGCAAACGGGCATCACACCCAGCGTGCCAGTGTCACCCTGTGGTTCCTTGTAGAGATAAACCACAGGCTCGCGGGTTCCCGTGCGTGTCTCCATGGTTCCGCACTGGTCCGGCAGCCATCCAGCCGACTGCAGGGCGTTGAAGAACGTCGCGGGATCGCTTTTCGCGATGCCGGCCGCGGGATTCTCCAGTTTGACCGTGCCGAGGGCGCTGAACTTCGCGGCGATGGACGGGAAGTCGCACCATCCAGACTCGATCTTCACGTTGCTGCATCGATTGACGGGCTGATTGTTGAATTTGCCGCGGATGAAGGCGATCCCCTGGTTTTTGCAGGATTCGGCCTCGGGTACGTTGATCAACGCCGGAAACTTCGCGGCGAGGTTGCTGGCGTCGTAGGGGGGCGCGCTGTTCGTCATCGGCTGCGGTGCGTACGATACCGTCGGCACGGGGGCCGATGGAGATTCTTTGGGCGCCGCGGTGCAGTTCGTCAAAACGACGAGTGACGCGATGGCGGCCAGGCGGCGCGGCGGGTTCGCTGGTCTTGATTTTGGCGCGGGACGCGCTTTCATGGGGCTCCAGTCATTCAAACAGTTATTTCGATGGGGTTCATCGGGTGTTAAGAAGAGAATCTGTAGGGGTTTCCGGGGGTTGCGGTCGCGGCGCGACTCAAGTGCCGGTAATCAATGGAAAATATCGGGTAAAAAACAGGGAGGGTGTGGCAATGGGTTTGATTCCCGAATCTGGACAACACAGCGTTCTGGTCGCCTATGTCATGTGGCTGTTCGGCTTTCTTGGGTCGCATCGTTTTTATGTCGGGCGCCCGGTCAGCGGCACCATCTGGTTTTTTACGCTGGGACTTCTTGGCATCGGTTGGATCTTCGACTTGTTTTTGATTCCGCGTCTGGTTGAGACAGCGAATGAAAAATTCCCCGCGAAGGGACGGTATGACTACAACGTCGCGTGGGTTCTTTTGGCGTTTCTGGGACTTTTCGGGGCGCATCATTTCTACCTGGGCAACTGGGTGAAGGGCCTGCTTTGGTTGGTGACGGCCGGTTTTTTCGGGATCGGATTGCTCTACGATTTCTGGACACTGAACCAGCAGGTGAGGTCGGCCGAGGCCCGTGCGCAAGGTTGACAAACCGTCAAAAAAACAGTCATCGATGGCCCGATGTTTCGAATGATTCCGGTGGGTTATCGTGATTTTTCCTTGGTGTAATAATTGCACCTGTCCGGATTGCTTCAGTGTAAACGGTAAATTCAGGGACAGGAGATGCGCCTTGCGGATTGTCGTCATCATTGCCAGTTTGTCCGGGCTTGCCTCCGCGGCCGCGTCGTGCGCGCGCCCTGAATACGCGACGGGAAATTATACGGGCGGCAGTTCGCTCAGTTCCATCGCGGTCGGATTGCCCGACACGAGCGGCATGAATGAGTCGCAGAGGAATCTCCTGACAGGCTTTCGCTTGTTGATTGAGCCTCTGGATCCCGCCTGCGCCCGCGCGACAAAAGTTGACGCGACAAGGGCATGGACTGCCAACAACTTCACGCAGTCGGTCGCGCAAGGGTGCGATTACTCCATTGGTCTGGAACTCGGTGCCCTTGGCAGCACGGGATCGGGAAATTCGGGACAGTCCTTGTCCGCCGCGTATTTCAGCAACATCAAAGGCCCGCGCGACGCGGAGATCCTGCGCAAGGACGCCATTGCCGGCAAGGCACAGGTTTCAATCAGGATCATGTTGCGGGTTACGACCGCGGGAATCGCGGCCGGATTCGGAAACGAATCATCGTTGCAGGGCCAGGTGACACCACAGGGTGAAGTCACTCCTCAGGGTGACTTCGACTGGCGCGCGGTGTTGCAGACGGTCGATGTGCCGGTCGCGGGATGGAACGGCGATGACCATGGCAGCGCCTTCTACCGGGACGTCATGATCCACTCGGGACGCAAGTTCACGAGCGATACGCCGACCACCAACGCCCACGAGACGCAGCACATCATGAATTCCGAAGTGCGCAACAAGAGCGGCGCGCACGACAACACCATCTATGTAGGCGACGGCAAGGCGGGCCTGGTCCCCGAGCCACGCATGCACGCCCGTGAGGTCAGGAATTACGTCCCGCAGACGATGCGGCGCGCCAGCCTTTACGACTTGTACGTCATTCGCCAGATTGACGGCGACTGGTCGGAAGTCCTCTACTTGTTCGACGAGTGGAGCGGTTACCGCGCGGACATCCGCGTCGCGGTGGAGTTGTTGCGCGCGGGCAAACTGGGCGTCCTGGGCAACGAAGTCTGCGTCGGCGATGGCGCGGTCCAGTTCCTTCACTTTGGCGCGGCCGCGGTGGCGGCGCTGAAGGAAAAAGAACCGGCGTACCTGCAAGAGACGCAGTTCAAGGCCATGTTCGCCGTGCTGGCCGAGGAAACGGTCAACTACCTGAAAGAAGGCGCCGGCAACCGGACGATCGACTGCGAGGCGTCGCGTTACCTGGAACTGTTCCGGACCTCTCCGGAAGTTGAACGAAACCGTCAAGTTATCCGCGAGTGGATGGGGCCCGCCTGGACCGCCCGGGTACTGGGATACTGACCCGTTTTTCTGGCCGCCCTTACCGATTGGCAGGGTCCGCCCTGCCGTGGTAATCGGAGGGCATGTTCTGGAATTACTCCAAAAAATTCGCGTTCCTGGGCGCGGCCCTCTGCGTCGATCCGGCGGGCATCAAGGATGTCGTCGATTGCCGCAACGCGGCCGGCCTGATTGGCCCTTCGGCCGTTTCCGTTGTGCTGGACGCGTATGCCCCCTTTGCCTCGGCCGCATGCACGCCGAGCCAGTCGAGCGGTCAGCCGGCTTTTCCTGATCTCGGGGATTTGCGCTGTTTCCAGATCTTTCAAAGCGGTGTGATCATCT
>CAWUNT010000073.1:0-8595 GCA_963923405.1 uncultured bacterium
GCCACCGCTGCGGAGACATCGCCGTCTCCGCAGCGGTGGCGACTGCGTGGGAGGACAGCGGCGTCGACATGTTGATGGGTTCTGGCGGCGCTCCCGAAGGCGTGATCGCGGCCGCGGCCCTGCGCTGCCTTGGCGGTGACATGCAGGGAATCCTGCTGTTCCGGAATGACTCGGAGCGCTCACGCGCGCGCGCCATGGGGATCACCGATGAGAAAAAAGTTTACGGCCTGACGGATCTCGCGAAGGGCAACGTCATGTTTGTCGCGACTGGCGTGACCAACGGCAGTTTCCTGAGCGGCGTGCGTTACTTCGGCGGCGGCGCCCACACGCATTCAATCATCATGCGCTCGGAGACCGGGACCATCCGTGAGATTCGCGCCAAGCACCAATTTGATCGCAAGCCACGTTACGGCTGGTGATCGACCTCATGAGGGAATCGGCATGCGGCCTCCGGCACGCACGCGCCTTGCGCGGTGTCGCCGCGATTTGCCTTGTGCTGGTGGCAACTGGCGCGCGCGCCGGGGACCAGGTGTCGTCTGGTGACGTTGTACGCTTCGATGCCGGGTCACGCCGGGTAACAACGGACGTCTACGACTACATACCCACCGCGGCAAATCCTTTTGTATTCCAGCGAATCGATTTTCACGGGGCAACCGCCGTTGAAGACGCCGGGCTTGATTTGTTCTTCAAACCGAAGAAATTCTTCAACATCCACCTCGACGAGTCGGATCTGCCCGGGCGGGTGAAACAAACCGCCGTTGACAGCGGACGCGTCCTGCTTGACATGGATTTTCTGCTGCGTTTCCTGTTTTTCCGTCTCAATGTCGATGTCTCAACCGCCGCGGTGTTCAATCGCGACAACGCGTCCATGCCACTGACCTTCAAGGTTCCAGTCAATTCGAGATCGTTGCTGATGCAAGGAAGCGGCGCGTTCTACTCATGGAAAGAGAAAAACGCCCGCATCACAGACACGACCAGGAATTGCTCGGACAAGGGTTGTAGTTATGTATTCACCGGCAATCTTGGGCCGGATCGCTCTTCAAAGTTCGCTGTGCGCATGGAAATCGGACGAGAACTTGTGTCTCAAGGATTCGTCCCGGAACTCGTGCGCGACCATCGCGCGCTCGCCGGCGACAGGGGCTGGCCACTGTTGCGGGGAAGGACCGGGAACGATTCCGGTCCCCGGACCGGGATCTACTTCGAGCTCTCCGGGCTCGCCGCGGGCGTTTACCGGATCGATTACGACATTGGACTGATGAAATCCGCAAGTAACTGAAATATCAGATAAAATACATTACCCATCAAGTCATGCATGCGGAGACCCGATAACTCTCGCATGTTGAAAGGCCCAACAAAGCCAATCGTGTTCGCCTTCGTGACGGCATTATCCGTCCTCGGATCGTCTTGCGGGCGCCGTCCCTCGAACTATGGCCTGACCGACGCCGCAAGTTCCTCGGCAGTCATCAGAAAAGGCCAGACCCTGTGCAGCAAGACCAGTTGTCCGCGCCTTGATCTCTCACTGGACGTCGAGGTTGCCAATGGGTCCGGTTACATTCCGGGATCGACGATCATCCAGGTTCCCGCGGGCAGCTCGACCCAGATGCGGTTTACGGCCCGCACCACAGACAAGTCGATCACCCGGAAGGCGGCCATTCTGCTGAAAGACGCGGCGCCCTTTATCCAGCAAGGCCCCATGAGCGCCGGCTCCATCATTCTCGCCGCGGCCCCGCAAGCGGGCGCCACCGGGACGATCGAATTCCAGATACGCGACCTGACTTATTGCGAAGCCACCGCCAGAAACCCGCAGGACTGCGTCAAGGCATCGTTCGCGAACGACGCTGACAAATTCTTCAAATATACGATCACGGCCGCCCCGCCACAGGGTCAAGGGCAAGGCGCGTTCGTTTTGCCCTCAGAGAGCCGCTGCGTCCAACCACCGTCTGATCTTGAGCAAACCGTAGGCGCCTTGCAGCAGGGGATCAGCATCGGCACATCGCTCCTCAAGGGGAATTTCATCCCGGTGATCACGAACATCGCCGGTGGACTCAGCAAAGGCGCGGAGGCCGACCGCCAAGGCACACGCCAAGGTTGTTGACCGGGCCGACAGACCCATTAAGATCGTCCCATGAAGATTCTCGTGGTACAGCTCCGCCAGCTTGGCGACATCCTGCTGACAACTCCCGTCTTGCGGGAAATCAAGCGCAACATTCCTGGTTGCAGCGTTACATTCCTTTCGCACAACATGGGACGCCTCATCCTCGATGACTGCCCTTTCATCGATGACTACTTTACTTATGGAAGTGACTGGACGATCCGGCAGGAAGCCTCACTGGCCGCGACGCTTCGAGCGCGCAGGTTCGATTACGCGTTTGACTTCATGAACAACCCAAGAAGCGCGCTCTACACACTTGGCTCGCTCGCCCGCGAGCGCGTCGCGTTCCGCTCGGCCAGATGGTGGTGTTACAACCACTGGGTCCCGCGCAAGGGACCGGATCAGTACATCGTCCGCGACAAATTCAGGATCCTCGAAGCCGCAGGGATCAGGACCAACGCTGAGAACGCGGATAAACTGGTGCTTCCGTGGTTTGAGAAGGAAACCGGGCCGCTGATGCGCTTTGTCGGCCAGCACCCGTGGGCTTCCGACGCGCCACTGCGCGTCGCCCTGAGCCCCACGCACCGGCGCGACGCACGCCGTTGGCCTCTTGACCGATACGCGGCACTCGCGGACTTCCTCGCGCGCAACTGGGGCGCGTTTGTCGTCTGGTTGTGGGGCCCTGGCGAGGAACAGGAAATCGATGCCGCCATGGCGTTATGCAAGGAAACCACGTACAAGGCCCCGCGAACATCCTTCCGTGAACTTGCCGCGTTGATCGCCAACACGGACTTGTTCATTGGCAATTCGAACGGGCCAAGTCATGTTGCCGTGGCAACGGGCACTCCATCCCTGCAACTTCACGGGCCGACGAAAGCCTCCGCCTGGTGCCCCCAAAACGCGCGGCACCACGCCATCCAGGGCTTGACCATGGAAGACATCGCGCTGACATCCGTCATCGCCAAGCTTGAATCCATGCGCCCGGCCCTTGCTTCATACGCCGACAATCGCAAGGCCGCGGGAGTCAGGGTCAACTGGGTCCAGCCAGCTCCGGCGATCCTTAGATGATGCTGAATTCATGGCGCGCCAAAATCGACTGGTCCGGAACCATTCGTCAGGTTTTCCAGCGCCCGCCGGGCGAGGACCCGGCTATCGACGGTTTGCGTGGGATGTCCAGCCTGGCGATTGTTTTGTTTCACAGTTTTTACGGCGTGATGTTCCTGCTGAAAAGTTTCGACCGCGTGGCGGCCTTCCTTGATCAATTGCCGCCGTGGCTAGGCTTTGTCCTCAACACGGACAAGGCAGTGGACGTGTTCTTCATGGTCAGCGGCTATCTCATGGGTGGGGCACTGTTCCGTGAAATGACCCGCGAGGGACGACTGGACATACGCCGCTTCTATGTGAGGAGGCTTTACCGGATTTATCCGCTTTTCCTGCTCGGGATTGCCTTTTACGCCATGGGAAATCCGCACCAGTCGATGAAGAACCTGATCTGGAACTTGTTGTTCATCGACAATTTCAAGATGAAGACAATCATTCCGGTAGGCTGGTCCCTTTCCATCGAAATGCAGTTCTACGTTGTGTTGCCTTTTCTCGTTTACGCGCTTTGGCGTGTCCGCGAGAGATTCCGCATCATCGCCCTTGGCGGGTTGTTCGCCGCCTCATTCGCCGCCGTGGCGGTGACCATGTTGATGGTGCCCGTTACGTACCAGACCCCCTTCTGGCAATTCCATCCGGAGATTGTCGATCCAGCCCGTTTCCTGGATGTCATCTATTACCAGACACACACCCGGTTCGGTCCCCTGGTGCTCGGATTGATCTGGGCGTGGCTCGACATGCGAGCCCACCGTAATTCCCGGAACTCCGAAGGCGGACAAAGTCCCGTTTCACCCTCGTGGGCTATCGCCGGGATGGCGCTCGCCACCATCTGGGCATACTTTCCCGTGTATGACCGGAATTCATGGTACTACGCCCATTTCTCCCCGGCGTTCAACCTGTTCTGCCATTCCGCGCACCGTGGTCTTTTTTGCCTCGGAGTCTTGATGACAGTCCGGTTCGCGCAGGGTTCCCGTCTGTCTCCGCCAACTGGTTTTGTCGCCCGGTACTTGTCGACAGGAATCAACTACGTACTTGGGGCGCGATTCTGGCGCCCGTTTTCCCAGGTCGTTTTTCCCGTTTACCTGTTCCATTTTCCGATGGTGCTGATCGCTGGAGTCGCGACATTCCGGACCCTCGATCCAACGTCGATCGTTACCGTATCGATGTGGCAAGTGGCGTTGATCTTCGCCCTGTCTTCAACGCTTGCCTTGATTGCCGGAATTTTCCTGCATGTCCTTGTCGAGCGCCCGATGATCCTCGCGGGCGCCGAACGCGCGCGCAGACATCAGATCACGCGCGAGAGGTTCGACCGCCAGTCAGTGTCCGGGTCATAACCCAGCCGCGTGCGTGCTTTCTCGATTGAGAACTCAAGATGCAATCCAAGAAACTTGTAGCGCGCCTTGTTGATGAACGGCGCGTTCCTGACACCAGCAATGCGGGCAACCTCGTGCACAACCGAGGCAAGTGGCCAGGCGACAGACAAGGGGATCGAAACGCGGGGAGGCTCCATGCCCATGCGCTCGGCGACACAGTGCACGAACTCACGCTTTGAGGGATTGACTCCGTCGGTCAGGTTGAAAGCATGGCCCGGGGCTTCATCCTTCTCCACGGCAAGAAATACAGCTTTCGCGATATTGCCGGCATAGATCGAATTCAGCGCCTGCGCGCCAGAGCCAAAAAACGCGAATTTTCCAGCTCGCAAGGCACTTTGCAGTTTCGGCACGACGGTACGGTCACGTTCCCCGTAAATAAAACCCGGGCGCAGGATCACTGCCTGGGACAAATGGTCCCTTGGCGGCAATTCACTGCCACGGAGGACTTGCCGCACATAGGGCAGCATCACCGACTGCGAGCCATACCGGGCTTCGAACATTCCAGAAGGCGCCGCCGCATAGGCCAGCAGCAAAATTTCGGCTTCCGTCTTGGACCTCGTGTAGGCATCCAGCGATTTCAATGCGGGCAGGACAGTCTCGTCCGTGCCAAAGTGATCGCGAGGCTCGTAAACGCCAAGGGAACTGACATGCACGATCCGTTGGACACCCGCCCGCGAAGCGGCGTCCAGCAAAAGTCCCAGCGCGTCGACATTGTCGCGCCTGAAATCCGCCAACTTGCCCCAGTCGCCAACCCGGGCCGCGCAATTGACCACGAAGCGGGCGTCCTTGCACAAGGCATTCAGCGCGGCCTTGTCATGAATGTCACCCGTGACTTTCGAGACACCAAGGGAATCCAGGAATCGCGTGTCACTCGTCGGCCTGACCAGCGCCACGACAGTGAACCCCCGGCGTGTTGCCTCCGCCGCGACATGACTGCCGACAAGGCCGGTCGCGCCCGTGATGGCAATCCTGACGGGATTCATTGATTCGGCCCAAGGACACGGCAGACAAACCCTTTCAGGTAATTGCCCTCCGGGAACGACAGGAGGACCGGGTGACACGTGGCCTGAAAAAGATGACGCGTGATGTTCACGTGGCGATGGGCTTCTACCGAGGCTGAAAACAGGACCTTCTGGAAAAGGTCCGCGGAAATGAGGCCTGAGCATGAAAACGTCGCCAGAAATCCCCCCGGATTGATGATCTGCATCGCCAGCCGGTTGATATCCTTGTATCCACGGCAGGCACGATCCACATGGGCTGCGCTCTGGGCAAACTTCGGCGGATCCAGGACGATGACGTCAAACATGCGGCCATCGTCGCGGAACTTGCGGAGGACTTCGAACACGTCGCCCTCCAGGGACTCATGATTGGTATCGGGGCACGCCGCACGGTTGAGCTGGATGTTCTCGTCACACAAGGCAAGGGCCGGCGCGCTGACGTCCACGCTGAGGACATTCCTGGCGCCACCGACGGCGGCTGCCACGGAAAAACCGCCCGTGTAACAAAACGCGTTGAGCACCGAGGCGCCGCGAACAATCTCTCGCACTGCCTGGCGACTGTCGCGCTGATCAAAATAAAAGCCCGTCTTATGACCACGGATGATGTCGACCCTGAAGTTCAGCCCGTTTTCCTTCACCATCACGCCTGATTCAGGCGGTGGATTTCCCCACAAAACACCGGTGGTCTGCGCGAGGCCTTCCATCGCGCGAACGCCTTCGTCGCTGCGCTCGTAAATTCCCGACAGGAATCCAGTTCCGTAATATTTTCCCGCGACGCGGACCAGCGCCTCGACCACCGCCCCCCGGGCGCGCGCCATGCCGGCTGTCAGGATCTGGAGGACAAACCAGTTTCCGATGCGATCGACAATGAGCCCTGGCAGCAAGTCCGCCTCAGCGTGAACAAGGCGGTATCCGGTCGTACCAGCAGGGTCGAACAAGCCAGCGCGGGAACGAAAAGCCAGGTCAAGGCGCGCCTCGAAAAACGAGACATCGATGTTCGCCGATTGATCCCACGAGAGGACCCGGCAACGGATCTGGCTCTTTGGATTGAAGTAACCCCGGGCCAGCCACTTGCCACCATGGTCCACGACGTCGACGATGGAACCCGGATCGATCCCGGCCAGCGCGTCGTCCGACTTCTTCTCGAGGGCGCCACTGAAAATCCAGGGATGACGCTGGTTGACTGGCTTTTCCTTGCCGGGCTTGAGGCGAACTTGAGGAAGGATTGAAGTCATCGCGTCCTGTCACATCTTACAGGTTAACTCTCAACCGTTAATGATCATATGTGGATGGAAATCATATCACATGGACGCCAGACGGCCAGACAAGACCTCGGACCGGAACTCCGGAGAACGCGAGACAATTTGGCTGCAAGCTTCCCGGCCAAGAATGGTCTCCGCGACCTGATATTCCCTCCTGGCGTCTGTCGCGAAAATTCCCGGATCGTCAGTCGCGAGGCAAACCCTGATTCCATCAGCGACAAATTCCCGCACGGGATGCCTGATCGCGTCTGGCACACCGGCCACGACCATGTTGGAGGTCACGCACGATTCAACCACGCATGATGTCCGCGTCGCCAAGTGACGGCGGGCTTCCGGGGAGGAACCCAAAGCCACCGCGTGACCCACCCGGTGAGCGCCGAGGCTCACCGCTGCCATGACACGCGCGACTGCCTGTTCCGCGGACCCCGTCTCCATGGTTTCGCCCGCGTGGATCAAGAGCGCCAGCGCCTCGCGAGGCATGCTCCGGTTGTCGGCATGAAGGCGGCGACAAACGGGTTCGAGCGTCGTGACATCCGACGTCTCCTCATAACCACTGAAATCAATCGCCGTCAGGTACTTCCTGATACTTTCAGGCGTCGCGGCCTGCCATGCCTTGAGGTTCGCGTATTGCGTCCATGCCTCCGCGGGGTCTCGCGAGATGCTCATGGCCAGCCTGGGTTCGAAGCTGCCTCCAGAAGCGAACTCGAATTCGCGCATGGCTTCACAGACACCATCGAGGTGTTCCTTGACGGTGTAACGACTCGTAAGTGGAGTCCGGGGGGGATAAACATAACGATATTCAACGTGGTGTCGTCCCTCCGCGCGATGCGCTTCCATCACCCGCCGCAACACCCGCAGGTCATCGCGCTCATGAGACACAGGAAACAGGGCGATCGCCAAGGCAAATCGCGCCTCAAATTCCTCGAATCGCATCGCCCTTGTGCACAAATAATCAGTCGCGAGCGCATCGAACCCGCCGGCGGTCCGCCAATAGTCAGCCCAGGCCGGACGGGCGCCAGTGCAGCGCTCTACCCCCGCCGCGTATGCCTCAAGACGCTCGGTCCGTTTGTTCCAGGTATCGCGACCAAGTTCCCATACATCCAATGGCCTCAGGCACCCGTACAAATGGACATGCAAATCCGTGTGGATGAGTCCACTCATGCGCTGCCCTCGAACAAAAGCGCCAGTTCGCGAGACTCGTACCGGATCATGACCGAAGCAGACCGGTCGATCTGCCAGAGCCCGGAAGGATCTCCCTTGCGTTTGCGCAGATTGCCCTTGCGCGTCATGTAGACTTCTCCCGCGCGGCCGTCACGAAGTTTGGAATAGTGAATCGCCAGGATTCCAGCCGCCCGGACGACGGCCGACGGTAATTCCGTCTGCCCCTTGAATTGCCGGGCAGGAACGATGACGTGGGCACCGGTGGTCCCGACAACATGAAACCACCAATCGTTGGACGCCGCGCGCTTGACCAGGCGGTCGCTCTCCTCCGCGCCCTTGCCGACCATCAAACGCGTGCCGTCCTTCAACTTGAAATCAAGCCAGTCAGAAGCGACGGGATGCGCGGCCTTTGACTTTCCCGCGACGTTCCTCTCCGCCTGGGGCTTGAGGCCGTGAATCCGCAGGATCGACTCGACCTCGTCTTCACCCATGGCTTTCGCGCGCAACCGGATGAGATCTGATTCCATGCCATGGACGGCCTCACGCAACTTGCTGCCCTGACGTGAGGCCTCCCGCAGTGATTTTTCTTGCTGTCTCTTATACACATCTCC
>CAWUNT010000074.1:0-8555 GCA_963923405.1 uncultured bacterium
GAGTATCGTCGGCAGCGTCAGATGTGTATAAGAGACAGATGCTGTAGTGCGCGCCATACGCAGTCCCGAAGGTCGGGATTTCTCCGGCGCTGTAGCGAAGATAGGCAAGATCCACATTATTGCCCGCTGTGGAGGGCCCGTACGCGCAACCCTGCGCGGCGCAGTCGTCGACATTGATGGCAGGATTGGCAAGTTCGCAGTGGTCTTCTCCTGAGAGGCGGCCGTCACCCAGTGGATAGTAGGTACCTGTCTTGGTGGCAGAGGCGTAAATCTTGTATCGGGTCAGGTCTGCCGGTCCGCATGTGAGGAGTCCCATCCACAGGTTGTACTCGTAGTTGAATCCGACGTAACGCGTTCCGGAGCATCCGGATGGATAGGCCGAGGCCGTTGGGGCGGTCGTAAAGCTATACTGCGTCCACTTGAAGGTGTCGCTCTGGCGTACGCACATGGCAATCGAGTTGCCCAGCTTGAATCCAACAAGGTTGTTTGTGAAGCCCGGAGCGACCGCGAGATACACCGACCCGGAGTCAATCTCATCCTTGGTCCAATACTCGGTGTAGGGCGGATTCAGGATGTTGAGGTCCGAAACACCCGCAGCCCCCAATGCCACCAACTCGGCGCGTGTCGGCAGGCGCCAGTCGTTGTACCCGTTGTACGAGTTCGCGTTCAAGTCGGCGCAAGCGTTGGCATAGGTAACCAGGGATCCCGCCTTCGCCCAGGCAAGGCCGGTGGCGTCCGCGCGGAAGGAACAGCGACCCGGTGTCGAGGCGCATCTGGATGGCTCGTTGGCGAGGTCGGTCGTCACATCCGCGAAATTGTAATTGGTCTTCAGGGTCGTTGACGCGACCTGTGCGCCGTTCTTGGAGGCCGTGACGGTGATCTGCCCTGTCGATGATCCTGCCTGGGTCCATGAAACAAGCCCGCTGGAGTTGACGGAAGCCCCGGTGTTTGACGGACTGATGGCGTAGGTGAAGTTGAGCGTCGGGTCTCCGCCGCTGGCGACAACCTGCACGGTTCCACCGCGGAAGAGAACCTGTGAACTTGCGCTGATCGTGTACGGGGCAAAGACGGTGACTGTGATGAAGACGGAGGCCATGCCGCCACTGTTGCTGGCGGTGATCGTGTAATTGGTCGCGGCAGCGGCGGTCGACGGTATTCCAGTAATGACACAGGTTGTACTGCCGATCGAAAGGCCTGGGGGCAGGTTAGCGGAACAACTGGTCACCGGCCCGCCACCAAGGGTCGGAACAATGGGCGAAATCGCGACCCCGGCCGTGAATGAGTAAGTGGTGGTTCCGAAGCGCAGGGTGGGCGCGATGTCGTTCACGGTGATGGTGATGGTGGCGGTGGAAGAGCCACCGCTGTTGGTCGCGCTGATGGTGAATGAAGTCGCTGCCATGATGCTCGTGGGCGTGCCGGAAATGACGCATGTGGTTGAGTTCAGTGTCAGGCCCGGCAGGGTGCTGGCAACGGTCGATGGCGGCGTCGGCACGATGGAGCAAGAAGTGACCGGGCCGCCGCTGAGGGTCGGTGTGATGGGGGAGATCGCCGTGTTCCGCGTGAACGTATACGAAGACGTGGCGTAGCTGATCACGGGAGGAATCTCGTTGACGGCGATCTGGATGGTCGCGGATGCGGAACCGCCGCTGTTGCTGGCGGTGATGGTGTAACTCCGGAGTGCCTGGGCAGTGGTCGGTGTGCCACTGATCCTGCAAGTGGAAGTATCGAAGGCCAATCCGGCAGGAGGCGTCACGTTGATGGAGCAGTTGGTGATGGCGCCACCCGTGCTGGTCGGCGCGATCGGCGTGATCGTGGTGTTGCGGGTGAAAGTATAGTTGTTTGACAGCCCGGCGAGGACGGGCGGGTTGTCATTGATCGTCAGGGAGAAGGTCACGGTACTTGAGCCCGTGACGTTCGACGCCGTGATGGTGTAGCTGGTGGCGGGAGCCGGGCTGGCTGGCAACGTACCAGAGACCGCGCAAGTCAAGTTGTTGACCGTCAAGCCCGCGATGGCCGGTGAGAGGACGCATGAAGTTGGCGCGCCGCCGGAGTTCGTCGGACTGACGATGAACCCGGTGTTGACGGTTCCCGTATAGGATGTCGTCGCCAGTGCCAGGCGTGGGGCGGCATCGTTGACTGTGATGTTGATGGTCAGCGTGTCAGTGCCACCGCTGTTGGTCGCCGTGATGTTGTAGGCGTTTTGTCCGGTCATGGCGGTCGGTGTCCCGCTGATCGCGCAGGTGCCGGTGTTGAGGCTCAGGCCAGCAGGGAGAACTGGTGAGACCGCGCAGGATACAATCGTGCCCCCGTTGTTGAGAGGCGCGATCGGCGTGATGGCCGTGCCGCGTGCGAAGGTATAACTGGTCGTGGCAAGTGAGAGGCGCGGCGCGATGTCGAGAACCTCGGCCGTGAAGGTCGCGGTGGCACTGCCGCCTGAATTGGTGGCGGTGATCGTATAGGTCGAGCGGATGCTGATCGTGGTCGGAGTGCCGCTGGCGGAACACGTCGCGCTGTTAAAGGTGATTCCGTTCGGCAGGGCAGGGCTCACGGAGCAACCGGTTACCGGTCCGCCGCCGAGGGTGGCGAGAATCTGGGCCGCGCTGCCCCGGACAAAGGAATATGCCGCGGAGTTCAAGGAAACGGTCGGCGCGATGTCATTGACGGTGATGGTCAGGCTGACGGAACCGGATCCGCCCGAGTTGGTTCCCGTCAGTGTGTAAGACGTCTGCGCGCTGATCGCGGTTGGCGTCCCGGTGATCTGGCAAGTGCCGTTCGTGACGGACGGCGAAAGTCCCGCTGGCAGGTTTGGTGAGACGGAACACGAAGTTACGGGTCCGCCGTTGGACCGCATCGCGGTGATGGCGGCAATCAGGGTGTTTTTCACGAACGTGAAGCTCGACGGAGCGAGCGTGAGCGTGGGTGGAATGTCCGTGATCGTGATGAAGACGGATGTCGAGATCGGCCCGCCACTGTTTGCCGCGGTGACCGTATAGGAAGCCTGCGGGGTAATCGTGGTCGGGGTTCCGGAAATCACGCAAGTGGTCGCGCCAAGGCTGAGGCCCGCGGGCAGGGCAGGAGTGACGCTGCACTGCGTCACGGCACCGCCAGCCAGGGTTGGGGTCATTGTTACGTTCGTCCCGATGCGCGCGACGACGGTAGAGGTCGCATAGGAAATCTGCGGCGGGATATCTGTCACCGTGATGGACAGGGACCGGGTCGATGATCCGCCGCTGTTTCTCGCCGTGATGGTGTAAGAAGTTGCCGCGCGGATGGCCGTTGGCGTGCCGCTGATCACGCAGGTGCTGCTGTTGATGGAAAGTCCAGCCGACAACGCGGGAGTGATGTCGCAGGAAGTCAACGCGCCTCCGCCTAGACCCGGCGTGATCGCGCTGATCGGCGATCCGGTGACGAATGTGAAGCTGGTGCCACTCAACGTGATGGTCGGCGCGATGTCGTTGACCGTGATGCTGGCAGTCGCGCTGGCAGAACCGCCGGAGTTGGTCGCGGTGACCGTGTAATTCGTTGCCGCAATCAGTTCTGTCGGGACGCCGGAAATCACGCATGTGGTCGCGTTGAGGCTCAGTCCCGCCGGCAGCGGAGATACCGTGGTCGCGGGGGGCGTCGGCGTGAGGGCGCAAGACACCACGGCGCCGCCTGAGAATGACGGGGTGATGGAGGCGGTGGTCGTGTTTTTTGTCAACGTGTACGGCGAGGATGGGTAGTTGATCTGCGGGGCGATATCGTTCACGGTGATGCTGAGCAGAGCAGTCGCGGATCCGCCGGTGTTCGTTGCGCGGATCGAGTAACGTGTGGTCGCAACGACGGCCGACGGGGTTCCGGAAATGGCACAGTTGGTGGCGTTGAGCGTCAATCCAGCCGGCAATGAAGGAGCGGCAGTCTCGGGTGGAACCGGAACGATGGCGCACGAAGTCACGGCCCCGCCACTGAGCGTGGCGACGATCGGCGTTATGGCGGTGTTTCGCGTGAACACATGATCGGCCTGCGCGTAGGAAATTTGCGGGGCGCGGTCATTCACGGCAATGGAGACCTGGGTTGTAGCGTTACCGCCGCTGTTGGTCGCGGTCACGGTATGTGTGGTGGCAGCCTTGAGCGCCGTGGGTGTACCACTGATCTCGCAAGTCGTGGCGTTGAACGTCAGGCCGGCCGGTAACTCAGGCTGTATCTCGCAACGGATGATCACACCGCCCGTCGAGGAGGCTGTGACTCCAGAAACGGCTTCGTTCAACGTGAAAGCATAAGCGGGCTGGGCATAGGCGATGCGCGGCGCGATGTCGTTGACAGTGATCGAGAAAGACGCCGTCGCGGTGCCGCCGGAGTTTGTGGTCGTGATGGTGTATGCGGTCTGGGCGAGAATCGAAGTGGGTGTCCCTGAAATCGCGCATGCGGCAGAAGAGGAGGATGATGCTATGGAGGCATTGAAGACCAGGCCTTCAGACAGCGCGGGTGAAATCTGACAGGTTGTCACAGGGCCGCCAGAGAGTACCGGCGTGATGCCACTGATCGCGGTTCCTTTTGTGAAAACATACGATGACGGAAGCACCGTGATGCCAGGCGGCACATCATTGACCGTGAATGTCAGTGTGGCGTTGCCGGTTCCGCCCGCATTGGTCGCCGCGATCGTGTATGTCGCGGTCTGGCTGAGCGCGGTCGGACTACCCGTGATCGCGCAGCTGGCAGGGTCAAGGGTCAGCCCGGCGGGCAGCGCGGGTGTAGCAGTACAGGTCGAGACCGGGCCGCCGCCCAGGGTCGGCGTGATGCGCTCTGAGGCGACATTCCTGGTCAAGGTGAACGTCGACTGCGCGTAAGCGATCGTCGGTGGGTTCAAGGCGCAATTGATCGCGACGGAGATATCGGCTGTCGTGAATGTCGCGGAAGTCCGGTTCGCGGGACTGATGACGCAGGTGTAGTTCTCCGGCTGCGTGACGACGCGCAGGTTCGTGTATGTGTTGCCGGACCGGAATCCGTCTGTGATGACTTGATTGTTGCCGTTGGACAGGGAGTTTTCGATTACCGCCGGGGCGCCCGTGCCGCCGGTTGTACCCGCGATGGCAAGGATCGTCGCCGATCCCGGCAGTCCGCTGATGTCCGCCTTCAGTTTATAGAGAGGTTCGATGTTGGCGACGACCGACGTGTTGGATGTGATGACGACGGGGCATGAGGTCGACTCGTCTGCGCAGGTCGCCGCGGCAGCGCTGGCTGGTTGTACCGTCCAGCGACTCGTCGCCTTGAGGGCATACCCCGGTTGGACATTCGCCGTGACGATGACAGGGGTGTTCGCGCGGAAAGGTCCCTGGCTGGACGCGGCAGCCGTAGCGCGGGTCGCGTCGGAGGTCGACACTGAGAGGGTGTAAAGCGATTCAAAACGCGCGGTAAAGGCCGGGTTGGTGACCGTGGTGCCGATACCGGAGAGGGTACAGGTACTCTGCGAACCGCAGGCCGAGGGAATCCACTCACCAATAACAGAGCTCTCCCCCGGAGTGGCCGTCAGGGTGATCGAGCCACCGTAGGGAACGGCCGCGGAGCACGTTGCGGAGCTTTCTGACACGCAGTTGACGGCCCCGGAAACGGGGCCGGTTGTCGCGACAGTGCCTCGTCCGGAAACTGAAATACTAACCATAACCACATCCAGTTCGAACTCGGCAATGAGCGAAACCGGGCTTGTCGGTGTTAGCGAACAAGTGGCGCCTTGCCCGGCGCAGGGGCCGGACGCGTTCCATTGCTTGAACTTGAAGCGCGGCGCGGTGGGAAGCGCCGTCACGATGACCGGCGTTCCGTGCGTAACAGTGGTGGACGTGGCGGGGCTCATGACCTGGCCGTTGACTTTGATCGTGCCTGCGACATCGGGCGCGGTAACCTGCGGCGTCGAGGAAACGTCGACCGTCAATGGATAGGTCGTCAATGTGAACATCGCGTTCGCGGTCCTGGTCGCGCTGAAGTCCCATGTGTCGGGATCGATCACAAATTCGCAAACAGCATCGCTGCTGCCGGCGCAAAGGCCACCGGACTGTGCCCAGCCGGAGAAGGTGGTTCCCGGGGCTGGGGTCGCCGTCAACTTGACGCGGTCTCCGGCGCTGAAACTGCGCTCGCCGCAGTTGGCGCCGCAGAAAAGTCCGCCGACTCCGTTCACGTTCAGTTCGATGGAACCGCCATTTCCGGCAACGAGGTTGATTTTCGCGGTTTTTGGATCGAACGATGCCAGAATGGTCTTGTCAGACCGGACTTCCGGTATGGAACAAGTCGGCGTGGTTCCGGAGCAATCACCATTCCATGACTTGAAAAGGTAACCGGGGCGCGGATTCGCCGTGAGTTGCAGGGGAGATCCCGGTATCAGGGTCGCTGTCAGCGATGAGTCAGGTCCGGCCGTCGTGATTCCACTCCCTGTGACGGTGCCGCCTCTCGTTGTAACTGAAACAGTGACGCGCATGAGGGGGACAGAACCTGCCTCCCCGGAAGAAGGTATGATCGAGGCGTCAATGGATTGCGCGACGGTACGGATCTCCGCGGCGTTGAGCGGCTTGTCGAGCACGAACCACGCGTTGTAGGTGGCGTCAGCGTGCGCCGTCTTCTGGAGGTTGGCCCCGAGGACAAAACTCGACAGTCCGGCCAGAATCTGACGAGCCTGATCGGCACGGAAGTCGAGCGCGGTGCGACCTTCGGAGTTGTCAAAGACGCCCGTCTGGCCATTGATGAAAAGATTCACGAATACTTTGCCTGACGCGTCCAGCGACGCGGGCTGCCGCGTCATGGCGAGGGCGACGAACGCCTTTTGCGGATTGATGATCGCGAGATTTCCGTCATTGGCGAACGTGCGTGAAACGCAGACATCGTCGCTGCCATGAAGGTTCAAGCACAAAGCCCAGCGCTTGACTCCGTTTTCGTAGGTTTTTTGTTGCCAGTAAATTCCGTTGATGCGCTTTTCCGCGTCACTGCCTGCCAGCGAGCCAAAACCGAGGACCGGTAATTTCGCTGGCGATGTATCGGTCGCTGGAATTGCCGCGGCGTTGTCCGCGTTCGCTTCTCTGGAGTGCATCAAGCCGATCGTCATGCCTTCGAGTTCCGATGGCGCCGCGTCTTGACGGAAGTACCGGGTGATGGCTGTTTTTTCCGCGTCCCCCAGTTCAACGGCGAGCCCCACGGAGGCAGGCGCGCCTGTGGCACTGCTTCCAGAACCGCTGGCGACTGGAGCCACGATCCTGAGGGCACGTCGCGAGCAGGCGCCTTCGTAAGCGCTGACCATGGCGGCGTCGCGGACATGGGTTTTGACGGTGTTTCTGACTTGCGCGTCCTTCAAGGTCGACGAGCTGTAACCGAGGGGCAAGTTGTCGTCGCCCATGTCGGGTGTGATCACTCCGAGGCGAACCGCCGAGTCAAAATCAACCTGGCTCAAAAGTCGCGCGCCACTTGTGGCAAAGGCGTTGATGCCGGAAAGGCATGTTGAAGGATCGGGTTGCTCGTCATTGAACGCGAAAGCGCGGAACGAGAACTTGTCCATCACTGGGAAGGTCGGGACTTCAGTGGTCGCGTCCGGTGCCTGCGTTGGCAGGCCAAGGACAACGCAGGTCTTGCCGGCCGGGTTGCCCGAAAATGGCAGGCCGTCAGCCACGAAAGTGTTGCCTTCCGGGCCCGCGGGCTCAAAGGTTGTGGCGCCAGTTACCGGGTCGACGACGTGGCGAAATCTCAGCGTGGGCAACACGTCGCGATCGAGAATGTCATTCATCGGGATGTTGGTCCGCGACGGAGCGTTCAAACTGCTGCAGTTCACGACGGCAGCGAACGCATGCCGCAACGCGGTGTTGGTACACCAGGGGTTCTTTTGTTGAATCTCAATCTCACCCGTCTGGATGAACGGCGCTGCGATCCTTAAGCCCTCAGCCGTCAAGTCGGCGCAGGTCAGCCGGGTTAAGGCCGACGTCACGATGCCGTTGGCGTCTGTAACGCCATTAACGGTCGACGGGCTGACCGGAAACAGATCGAAGCCAATGACGGGAGCAGGCACAGATGGTCCATCGACAACGGTCGGCGCTGTCGAGGAAACCGGTGCGGAGACCTCGGCAAACTCTATTTCAACAACGTCAAGCTTTTGAATCACGGACAGGGCTTGCTGCGGGAAATCTTTTTTGACGATGAAGGCGCGCTTGCTCCGTTGCGCTCCGGATCCGCTGCCAACGCAGGAATGAACGGCAGCCAGGACTCTTGTTGTCGTCGGCGATGCCCCGCTGTTTGACGTTGACGCGCCCGGTATGTCAATGGTGCGCAGACCGCCAGACTTGTCGAGATCGCAAGTCTCGCTCTCGGTTTCGACATGCAGAGTTGAGAGATCGGCGACGCAAGATTCGTAGTCATCGGTCGCGGACCGGAAAACCGTCATCAGGTCAGCGGTCAGGTCCTTGATGTCGAATGTCTGGCCGCGCTTTCCCGGAATTTTTGACGGGCAAGAAACAGAGTAGCGGATATTTTTCAGTCCTGCGGCGGCATCAGTGCCTTTAGCCACCGCAAGGGTCGCTGTAGTTCTGATGGCAGTGCCCTTGACGGCG